>JBKJQC010001134.1:0-9984 GCA_046593995.1 Polyangiales bacterium | reverse complement strand
CTCGTGTCGAATCGAGACGAACTGGTAGGGTTTCCCATCACCGTCGAGGAAGGGAACGATCGTGGTGGCGACCCAGTAGAACGAGCCGTCCTTCGCCTTGTTCTTCAGGTTGCCGCGCCACACGTCGCCGCGCACGATCGTCGACCACATCTCCCGGAAGAACTCCTTCGGATGGTGACCGGAGTTGATCACCCGGTGCGTCTTCCCCAGCAGGAACTCCCGTGCGTACCCGGAGATCTCGCAGAACTTGTCGTTCGCGTGGATGATCCTTCCGGCGGCGTCCGTGACCGCGACGATCGAGGAGACATCGAGCGCGAACTTGACGTTTTCGAGCTCGCGCCAGACGGAGCTGAGTCTGCGCTCGTCATCGGCCGCGCTCATCGGCGCTTCTTTTCACTCGTGACCGCGCCGACCCGGATGCCCCCCTTGGCGAGGGTGATCGAAAAGGTCCTGCGATCGTGCTCGCTACCGCGCGTCTTCACGATGGTCAGGTTCGGCACCATCCGGCCGTCCACCTCCCGGTAGCGAAGCATCAGGAGGTTGTCGGCGATGGGAGACAGGCCGATGTCCGTCACGCGCTCGGTCGAGGAGAGGGACGGCGCTTCGAGCAGGAGAACGCTGGTGATGTCGAGGGTCTTGAACCGGACGACCAGTTTGTAGAGCACGTGACGGAACTCGTCGCTCATCATGTGCTCGGTCAGCATCTGGGTCGCGGAGTCGAGCACGACCCGTCCGGCCTTCAGCGCCTTGAGTCGGTCCGCGAGCACGGTGAGGAACTGCCCCGCGCGGATGTTCTCGCGTGACACGTAGAGGATCGCGATGAGCCCCGCGTCGACCGCCTTCTTCAAGGGCAACCCGATGGCCTTGGCGCTGGCGAGCAGCTGCTCCGGCCCCTCCTCGAGCGTCACGTAGAGGCCGGGCATTCTCTTTTTCGCGCCCTCGAGCAGGAACTGCAGAGCGAGCGTGCTCTTGCCGATGCCGGCGCTGCCGGAGACGACGGTGACGCTTCGCTTCAACAATCCCCCACCCACGAGCGCGTCGAGGCCGGGCACGCCGGACGGTAGCCGGACGGTGAGGGCGAGCGGGGGCGGGGGCGCATTCGGTAGAGGGTCCTCGGCGTAACGCGGAAAGACCGCGACGCCGCCTTTCTCGATCTTCATGTTGTGCCGCCCCTTGAGGTGGGCGGTGTTTCGCAGCTTGTAGATCTCCAGGTAGCGCTGGCGCTCCTGCGCTTCCTCGGTGGAGCTCAGGATGATGACCCCGTCGACCACGGTCTCTTCGACCCCGAAGCGGCTGACCAGCCCCGTGCCGTAAGGGATGTCCGTCGGAAAGAAGCCGACGGCGTGCGCCTTCTGCACGAGGCTGCAGAGGTGGAAGATCTTCTCCCGGCTCACCTGGGAATCGGTGATCTTGTGGAGGAAGACCGAGACGGAGTCGATGACGACGCGCTTCGCCTTCAGCGCCTCGATGCGCTGCTGCATCATGGCGAGGTGCCCCTCCACCATGATGTCGGGCTGGGGGATGAACACGATCTCGACCATGCCGCGCGCGATCTCGCGGTCGAGGTCCCAGCCGAGGCCTCGCGCGGCCGCGCGCAGCCGGTCCTCGGTCTCTTCGAAAGAGAAGAGGATCCCCTTCTCTCCGGCCAGCGCGCCCCGGTAGATGAACTCGAGAGAGAGCACCGTCTTGCCCGTGCCGGCGACGCCCGCGATGAGGAGGCTCGAGCCCCAGGGGATGCCGGGGCCGAGGAGCTCGTCGAGCTTGGTGATGTGCGTGACGCAGCGTCCCGCCGCTTGCTTTTCCGTTCCGTCTCGCTTGAGCACAGCGCGCGGCGCGAACAGCTCGATGCCCGGCGAGGTGATGACGAAGGGATGCTCCTCACGATCGTGGTCGGTGCCGCGCATCTTGACGATCCGGAGGAAGCGCTGCTCCTCTCCCTGCGACTCTCGCTGCGAGAGCACCATCAGCCCATCGACGATCGAGAAGAGTGGGCTCTTCTCGTACTCGGCCGGCGCGTACTCGCCGAGAAGGAGCGCGGTGGTCTCCCAGGCCATCAGGTTGATGCCGAGGCCGTAGCTGAACTTTCGCAGCTCCTCGTTCGAGCGCGCGAGATCGTCGAAGACCTTGAAGCTGTCGATGACCACGATGGCGGGCTTGATCTTCTGGACGTGCTCCATGACGAGCGTCGCCGCTGCGTCGAGCCCTTTGTGATGCGTGATGACCCCGAGGTCGACGAAATGGAGGCCGCCCGCTCCGAGCTTTTTCGCGTCGAAGAACGAGAACTGGCGGAGGTGCTGCAGGGTCTTGATCGTCGGCTCGGACAGCGTCGTGAACGAAAGAACGCGGCGTCGAGGCGAAGCGTTGTGAAAGCAAATCTGCTGCGCGAGGATGGTCTTTCCCGAGCCCGGCGCCCCAGCGACGACCGTCACCGCGCCCTTCGGCAGACCCCCGCGCAGGAGCTCGTCGAGGTTCTCGATGCCGGTCTGGATCCGCGCGGCGGCCTTCTTCTTCGTCATGATCGCTTCGTCTCCACGCGGCCGCCGGTCGGCCGGCCGACTTCGGACAGGGATGCGTGCATCTCCGGCGTCAAGATCTCCGCCGTCAGGTTCCCGAGGACGGTGAGGAGCTCGACGAGCACGGACCGGATTCCGTCTCGCAGCTCGATGGGATCGACGTCGCCGATTCCATCGAGCAAGGTGTGGCAGTCGAAGCGACCCTCCGGCTCGATCTCGACAGACGACAGGAACGGAGCCGTCTCCGAGGCGTTGTGCAGGACGCGCGAGACGATCGCGGTGAGCGTGATCTCACCCAAGGTGGTCTCGGTTCGCGCCCACAGCGCGCAGAACGCCGTCTCGAACAGGCGCAGGAGATCCTCCGGGGAGAGCCCACTGGCGCAGCGCGCGAGCCAGGCGTCGACGAACGCCTCGTGGTGCCCCTCGTCGAGCATCACGCCTCGCTCGGCGCCTGCTGCGATGGCTCGCTGTGCTGCTTTTCGCCTCATTGTTCGCGCTCTCGATCACGGCCTCGTGAGACAGCGAGCGACTCGAGAGCTTCGGTGCTCGCGAAGCCCGTACGCGGTCCCTCGAGCGGCAGCTCGACCGTGAAAGTCGCTCCCTGCCCCTCCTCACTCTGCACGGCGATCGTGCCTCCGAGAGCCTCGGCGATGGCACGGCACACATAGAGACCCAATCCGAGCCCCCCGTAGTTTCGCTGGGACACCCCCCGCTCGAAGCGCTCGAAGATCCGCGGGAGGTCCGTGGGGGGGATCCCGATGCCTTCGTCACGCACCGTGAGCCGCGCCATCGAATCGATCGCTTCGACGCGGACGTGGATGGGATGTCCCCGGCCGAACTTGAGGGCATTGTCGAGGAGGTCGGTGACGAGCTGCTCGAGGCGGAGAGCGTCCCAGTGACCGACCACCGTCGGAGCGTCGACCCGAAGGGTGCAGCTCGCCCTCTCCGCTTGCGGTTGGTGACGGTCGACGACGCCGTGCACCAGCGTGCCCAGATCCACCGAGTCGAGCTCCAGGGTCGGCTTGCCCGAAGAGAGCCGGGAGACGTCGAGGAGATCGGCGACGAGATTGCTCAACCTCTTGGTCTGTCTCGTTGCGACCGCGGTGTACTTGACGACCTCCTTTGCCAGCGCGGAATCAGGGTGCTTCGCGGCCTCCCGGGCCAATGACCCGAGCTGCAGCGAAATCGGGGTCAAGGGCGTCCTCAGCTCGTGGCTCGCGACCGAGAGGAACTCGTCGCGGATCCGCAGCGCCTCGGTGAGCTCGGCGATGATCTTCGCCAAGCCAAGGTCGGCAGCGGCGCGTTCCAGCGACAAGTTGTCGTCCGTCCTCCCGCGCTCGCGTTCGAGGAGGGCAGCGACGGTTCGGCGCCGTTCTTCGCGCTCGTGATCGAGCGCGCGGTCGGCCGTGTCTCGCTCATCGGCGAGCGCCGCGCGCTGCACGGTCTCGGCGCGCGTCACGTCGCCGCGAGCGGCCTCCGAGGCGCCTGCGCGTGTCATGGTGTCGTCCGCCTTGGCGCTCGCGGCCTCGACGGTCGCGTCTGCTCTCTCGCGAGCGCGTTCGACGACGCGGTCGGCGGCCTCCTCCGCGCGACCGCCGGACTTGCCGAGCTCGTCGTCGGTCTGCTGCCGTTCTGCGCGGAGGCTGCTGTCGGTCTCTGCGCGCTCGGGGGGAGGCTCCTTGCCCGTCGCCATCGTCGTCATCCTACAGACGTGGAGCTGGGACGCTTCGACTTTGGGTCGACAGGGAGCCGGCGCGGCAGGAGGAGGCGGAACGTCGTCCCCCCAGCAGCGGTAGACGTCACCGCGAGCTTCCCTCCATGCGAGGAGACCACCTGCGAGGCGATGTACAAGCCCAATCCGAGGCCGGTGCTCTTTTCGCCGGAGCGCTTTCGCATCGACGGTTCGAACATCGCCGCGCGCGCGCGCTCGGGGATCACTGCTCCGCTGTTGTGGACCTCGATCCGTACGTCGTCGCCTTCGTCGACCGCGAGCAGCTCGATCGGCGTGCCCGCATCGCCATGCTCGATGGCGTTGCGCAGGAGGTTCGACAGCACTTGGGCGATCCGGTCGCTGTCCCATTCCCCGCGCAGATCGCCCTTGCCGACGAACCGGAGCTCGCCGGTCGTGCGCAGGCCGTCGAGCTCGGCGAGGACCTGGCGGCAGAGCGGCTCGAGATCGATGGCGACGGGCGTGATCGGGAGCATCTGGCCGAATCGCGTGCGGGTCAGGTCCAGCAGGTCGTCGATCATCCGATCCATGCGCTTCGCGCTGCTGAGCATTCGCGCGGCGATGCTCACGGTGCGATCGTCGAGGGTCGTCGTGGCAATCAGGAGCGACGAGCCGGTGACGATCGACGCGAGGGGGTTGCGGAGATCGTGGCCGAGGATCCCGAGCGACTCGTCGCGAAACTGGTCGGCCGTCTCGGTGAACCGGTGGACGGCTACCGCGAGCGCTTCGTCGATGGCTTCGTTGAAGCGCGTGACGCCGTGGAGGTCCGGCCCCTGCTTCTCCCAGAGACGCAGCACGCTGGCGCGCAGCGCGCGGTACTCGGCCACGATCTGCCCGAGCTTGAAGCCGTCCCCGATGCGCAAGCGCACGTGCACCTCGCCCATGGCCGACATCTTCTGGGCGTCGCCCCGCCCCTTCGACTTCTCCGCCTGCTCCGCCCGCGACTGCGACGAACGCATGTCCGCGACGATGGCGGTCAGAATTTCATCGGAGTGATCTCGAAGGGCGCCCACGGACATGCCGCCGGCGGCCGGGAGCAGCGTGCGCGTGAAGGTCTCCCACTCCGCCAGGATCGTTTCACGTTCGACTTCGATGAATTTTGCGAGTGCGTCGGCTCCCATGCGCATTCCTCTCGGGGACCTGAGAGTGGCCGTGGATCGGAGTCTCCACAAGTGCATGCCGCACGCGGTGAGGTCGGCACCAAGGAACGCGGAGCGCCTGTCCACGAGCAGGACCGGTGATCACGGACCCCTCACCCGCGAGCCGCGCGAGCACGAGCTCAGTAACAAAGTGGAACGCCGGGCGGGCAGTGGAACGCCTCGATCCGATACCTCGCGACGACGATCGAGGGGGCGGCGGCTTCATCGAAGCTCAGCTTGCTCGCGATCGTCGTCACGCAACTCTGCCAGCCCGAGACCATCGGGATCGTCGACGTCGCCTCGGCCCGACTGACCACGCCGTCCGCGCCGATCGCGAGCCGGATCGATGCCTCGCCGCCGTTGCCGTAGGACGCGCCTCCGCACTCGGCGAACGCCGCGGAGCAGATGGCGATCGTCTCTCGGGCACGGGTGACCGCGCCGCTCTCCACCGCGATCCTGAGACTCGGTATGGCGTTGGTGACGTCCTTGCTGCCGACGGGGCAGGAGAGCTTCGCCTGCGGCTGGGCGAGGGGAGGGGGTTTTCGGGCGGCGGCTTTCTCGCCGGTGCCCGCGGGGGTGGCGCAGCCCGCGAGCAGCGCGACGAGTGACATCGACAGCTTCATGCGCGCCTCATTGTCTCGTTCAGACGTGCGCGGTCACCCGAGCTTGGAGGAGTGATGAAAGCCCGGCGCGCCGAGCGGTGGGGCGGGGATCGCGCATCACTCAGGTGCTCGCGTGAGGATCTCGGTCTCCGCGAGCGGCAGCTCGATGCGCACGTGCCACTTGGCTCCTTGTTGGATCGCCTGCGCCACGAGGTGTCGGGCGCCGCGGCGGCGGAGGGTCGCCTGCAACGTGCGTGCGAGCGAGCTCGCCTCGCGTTCGCCCTCGCTGCGCTTCTTGGGGCGGACTGCCCGCGCGACCTCCGCGATCTTCGCGGCAGACAGCTGCGCGACCGAGTGCTGCTTCCCGCGTACGCGCGCGCCCTTCGTGAGGAGGGCGTCGATGTCGTCGAGCTCGGGCGTGGCGGCGGCGAGGCGTGCGAGCGCGTAGGCCTTCTCGGACCCGAGCTCCAATGCACGGCCGCGGGGCACCGACTCGACGATCTCGATCAGCTTGCGCGCCGTGCGCTCACTCATGACGTCGCGCTCCTGGAGCAACGCGGCGAAGGACTTGAACCCGAGCGCGACGTACAGCTTCTTCCGCTCGATCTCGCGCAACGAGGCCCCGATCTCGTAGAAGTCCTCGGTGATGCGCTGTTTGCGGCGCGCGATCAGCGCGAGCAGATCCTCGGCGCGTCGCGCGGCCGCCGTCGTCACGCTCACAGCGCGCTTCGCCAAGCCCTGCACCTTCTTCGTCGCCACGGGTGGATGCTAGAGCGGCAGGCGCCTGCCGGTCGAGCGGCAGGCGCCTGCCGGTCCAGAGAATCAGCGCGATGTCGGCGGGCGGCACGTACGCCTTCCCGAGCGCACGAATCGAGAGGCGTCCTCTTCCGTCCACCGGCCCCACGTCGACGCCACCACGGCCGCGCGTCGCCGCTCCTGCACGGTGATTGGGGAGGTCGGCGCTCGAATCATGTGAGCGCGTGCGAAGCCCGGCGCTCGAAGTGACGCGCTACGATGGGGACCGGTGAGTGCTCCCGTCTCGGCCCGTCTGATCCCCTCCCGGCGCGTGCTCGCAGCGGACGCCGCGTCCGATCGCGACGCGCGCCTCCCGGCGGTCGGGACGGTGCTCGCTCGTGAGTACGACGGCGCGCGCCACGACGTCACCGTCGGCGCCGACGGGTTCGTCTACCGCGGCGCGAAGCACCGGCCCTCCTGACTGGCCTACGCGTTCGCGCCGTTGACGATGGTCGTCTGCCAGCCTCAGGTTCTGGGTACGAGCCTTCGAAGAGAGTACGAGGGGGAGGTCGCCGGCGCCCTCGGTTCAAGCGGTTGCGGGCCCGGCGCGACCCAGGCGACCCTCGCGAACGAGAAGGAACAAGGGCAACCCTACTGCCACCGCGAGCACCGTGTTGGCAAGCACGTAGAGCCAAAGGTGGCGCATCCCGAGTCGGCGACCTTCGCGAACGACCCACACGTTCGCAAGCAGGTAGACGACCGTGAGGTCCGCGCTCAGCGTCGCCGCCGGTCCGTTTGCGAAGGCGAGCGCGCTGAACGCCGATGGGCTCGCCCCTGCCGAGGTCCAGTACGAACCGCCGAAGTAGAGCGCGGTGGCGAGACCCACGAGCGCGAAGCCTGCATATAGCGCGCGAGCGTTCATCGCCTCGATGGTACGTGAGGGAGATCGTCAACCACAGGAGGGCAGTGAGCGGTTGGGCGTTCAAGGAGAGCCAAGCTGGCTTCGGCGCATACGACGCGATGCTCACGGCGACCGAGCAAGCCATCACCGGTCGCGACTTCGCGGCGTGCTACGTTTCGGACGTGTCGGATCCCGCGCGTCCGCTTCGCAACGATCCGGCGGTCGAGGCTGCGTTCGAGGCCGTTCCGCCCGAGGAAATCGCCGAGATCCTGGACGGCGATCTGCACGTTCAACCTCGACCGGCCAAGCGCCACACGCGCACTGCGTCGCGGCTCGGGGGATTGCTGATCCCTCCGTTCGATCTCGGACAGGGAGGTCCCGGTGGTTGGGTCATCCTGTTCGAGCCGGAGCTGCACCTCGGGCCACGGCCCGACAAACTCGTACCCGATCTCGCCGGCTTTCGGCGCGAGCGGATGCCCGATGCCCTCGGCGAGGAGCACGAGGGCGACGACGTCCACTACGACATCGCACCCGACTGGGCATGCGAAGTGCTCTCGACGCGCACCGAGCGCACCGACCGGACCAAGAAGATGCGCATCTACCGGCGCGAGCGCGTCGGGCACGTCTGGCTGGTGAGCCCGCCGAACCAGACGCTCGAGGTCTACGTCCTCGAAGGCGCTCGCTTCTCGCTGCTCGACACGCACGAAGGCGACGCGAGGGTGCGGGTGCCCCCCTTCGAAGCGATCGAGCTCGATCTCGCGCTGCTCTGGGCGCGCTGAGTCTGGAATGGCTGTGCGACGGTGCATCTCCGTCGCGGTGCTCTCCGCGCTCGCCACCATGGCTACCTCGGAGCGTGAGGTCCGCGCAGCGGGGGCCGAGCCGCGCTTCGGCGGTGGCATCCGTGGAGGTTTCGCCAGCTCGGCGTCCTGGACACAGACCCTCGGCCCGATCCTCGCGCTCTGGGCGGACGTCCGCCTCCTCCCGGAGCTGCGCGTGGGCGCGCATCTCGAGTACGTGCGTGTGACCTCGGCAAGTGGGGACTCCGCCGCCGCCGGGGGCGAGCAGGTGCAGGCTGCTCGATTCGGCGGACAGGTCGAGGCACACGTTGCGCCACGAAGCATCGTCGATCCATTCGTTGGCATCTCGTTCGGAGGGTTCCACGCCACGCGAGGCGGGGTCGCCCCCTTCTCCGGCTCGGGCTTCGGCCTCGCGCTCGGTGCGGAGCTCGGCGTGGACTTCCGTATCACCAACAACGTGACGATCGGCCCCGTCGTCCTCATCGTCGTGCCGCTCACCTCCACGAAGCTGTTCGGGAGCGACGACCGCCGTGCGGGGGTAGCCTCGAGCGTGGACGAGCGAAACGGAGGCGGCGGCAGGTACTACACAGGCACGGACAGGAACATTCCCGTCCCGTCGGTGCGCATCTCCATGGAGCTGTGACCGCTGAACGGCCATTCATTCCAGCCCTTCCCCTCGATGGTTCGCGTGCTAACCTTTCGGCGCCACCCGGTACCGGGGCGAAACCGTCACGAAGGAGCGCCACCATGTCTCGAGCGTCAGCGCGTAGGGTCAACGTCATCGGCGTGGGGATGACCAAGTTCCAGAAGCCGGGAGCGAGCGACGAGTACAAGGTGATGGCCGCCAACGCGATCAAGGCCGCCATCGCCGACTCGAAGGTGGAGTTCAAGGACATCGAGCAGGCGTTCGCTGGCTACGTCTACGGCGACAGCACGTGTGGCCAGCGCGCGATCTACGAGGTCGGCGTGACGGGCATCCCCGTCGTCAACGTGAACAACAACTGCTCGACCGGCTCGACCGCGCTCTTCCTCGGACGCCAGGCGATCGAAGCGGGCGCCGAGTGCGTCCTCGTCGTCGGGTTCGAGAAGATGGAGAAGGGCGCGCTCGGCTCCAAGTTCAACGACCGCACGAACCCCCTCGACAAGCACGCCGAGGTGATGGCGGGCGTGCAGGGCTTCACGCAGGCACCGCCCGCCGCGCAGATGTTCGGCGGCGCCGGCCGCGAGTACCGCTGGAAGTACGGCACCAAGAAGGAGACCTTCGCGAAGATCAGCTCGAAGGCGCGCACCCACGCGTCGAAGAACCCCTACGCGCTGTTCAAGGAGGTCCTCTCGGTCGAGGAGATCATGGCCTCCCCCGAGGTGTTCGATCCGTTGACCCGGTTCCAGTGCTGCCCGCCGACGTGCGGCGCGGCCGCGGCGATCCTGTGCTCCGACGACTTCGCGAAGAAGCACAACATCTCGAAGCCCGTGTACATCGCGGCGCAGGCGATGACGACCGACTACCCGTCGACCTTCGAGGAACACTCGATGATCAAGATGGTCGGCTACGACATGGCCAAGGCGTG
>JBKJQC010000994.1:0-4983 GCA_046593995.1 Polyangiales bacterium | reverse complement strand
ACAAGAAGCTCACGGAAGACGTGGCGCGCTCGCTACAGATGCAGCGCGAGCGCGTGCTCGACCTGACCGACGACGTCATCTCGCGCGACATCGAGAAGCACGCGCCCGAGAACACCTCGCGCGACGAGTGGAACACCGAGGCCATCGCGTCGCTCTTCTACGAGCGCTTCGGCGAGAAGGCCCAAGACCTCGACGCCGTGCACGGCGGCCGCGAGGAGCTCGCGCAGGCGCTCTACCAGCAGGCCGAGAAGATCTTCGACGCGCGCGAGGGGGAGGCCGAGCCGGAGCTCATCCTGCGGGCCTTCAAGTCGCTCATGCTGGAGGAGGTCGACCGCGCGTGGATGGACCACCTCACCAACATGGAGCACCTCCGCGACGGCATCGGTCTGCGTGGCTACGGCCAGCGCGATCCGAAGCAGGAGTACAAGATGGAGGGGTACGAGATCTTCGTGAACATGATGGCCGCAGTGAGCGGCAGCGTGTCCGCGAAGGCGTTCCGCGCGGAGGTCCGCAAGGATCAGGCGGAGCAGCAGGCCGACCGGATGGAGGTGGAGCGACTCGCCGAGCTGCAGCGCCAGCTCCAGGGTCTGATCACCCGCCACGACAACCCCGACGGCACCGAGGGGGACGGAGCGCCCGAGACCGACGAGCAGTTCCAGGCCGCGCTCATGCGCGCGCAGCGACTGCAGCAAGAGCGTGCCCGCGCGCAACGTCAGCAGCAGGATCGCAGCGCGGCCTCCGAGGCGCCGCCGGTCCCACAGACACCCGCCGTTTCGAAGGACGAGCCCTGCCCCTGCGGCTCGGGCGATCCGTTCAAGGAGTGCCACGGCGCATTCCTCGACGACAACGCCTGACGACGCCTCTTCCAGCGTCGTAGCGACTCGCGTCGCAGCGATTTCGGGGCGCGCATGATGGCCATCGCGAGCGAGCGCCGCCGGAATGGTGTCGACAGATCCGCGCCGCGGTGCGAATGCTTCCCCAGCGCTCGCCCTCGGTGATTGCGTCTCGTGCGCGCACGCGGATACGGTGTCGCGCGAGGGGGGCTGTCTCATGGCTGCAGGCCGTTCGTGGGGTTTGCGAGCGGGATTCGTCGCCGCGCTCGTCGGGTGTTCGCACGCTGGCGAGAACCAGTCGGCGCCCGATGCGGGCTTCGTCGATGCGCCGTCGGCCGCACCCGCCGCCCTCAGGGTGATCCGCAGCCACCCGGAGCTCGCGAGGAACCTCGACGCGATCTCGTCGCCGGCGCTCGCCGCGAAGTCGCAGGGCGCTTGGTCCTCTCCCGGTCGCCTCACGACCCATTCACCGTCGAGCGCGAAGGACGCGCTCCGGATCGCGTCGACGCTCGAGCCCGAAGCATGGATCGATGTGTCGATCGAAGGCGCGACCGACGCCAAGCCGGTCGCGTTCCAGGGCGCGTCCGTCTTCGCCGACGCGCTGCTCGACACCGATGTGGTGCACGTCGTCGGGCCCTCGCGCGTCGAAGAGCTCCGCGTCCTCCGCAGCACGCGAGCGTCCTCGACCGCTCGCTGGAAGCTGCGGGTCGGGCCGTCGGTCTCCACCGTGCGTCTCCGCGGGGACGACGCGGTCGAGGTGCTCGATCGCGAAGGGCGGATCGTGCTCGTGACCGAGCCGATGTTCGCGCTCGACGCGAACGAGGTACGTCGCGCGCTCCGCGTCGCGCTACGAGCGGAGGAGGACGCGTTCGTCCTCACGGCCACGCTGGACATGGCGGGGCTCGTCGCACCGATCGCGGTCGATCCGGTGTGGAGCACTGCGGGCGCGATGAGCAACGCGCGGGCCCGCGGCGTCGCGGTGCGGCTCTCGTCGGGGCAGATCCTGTTTGCCGGCGGAGTCTTGGCCGACGGCACGACCTCGAGCACGACCGAGCTCTTCGATCCGACCACGAATGCCTTCACCGTGAAGGGTCCCATGATCACCACGCGCCATGCGGCGGGCGGCGTCCTCCTCAGCTCCGGGAGCGTGTTCGTCGCCAACGGCTACGGGGGCGGAGGGACTCCCCGCACGACCTACGAGCTCTTTTCGCCCGGCCCGGGCACCTGGACGAGCTTCAACGGGTACGCGCACGGCGGCGGCATCCTCGTCGGCCTCTCCTCGGGAAAGGTGCTCGTCGCGTCCGGGCACATCACGGCTACGTCGCTCACGAACACCGCGCACCTCTGGGACCCGGGAACCAGCAGCTGGTCGACTGCCGCCGGCACGATGTACTCAGGGCGGACCGGCGCGTGCGGGGTGCAGCTCCCGAACGGGCGCGTGCTGATGGCGGGTGGCTACGATGGAACGTCGGCCAAGACGTGGTCCGAGATGTTCGATCCCGCCTCCAATTCGTGGTCGGCGACCGGGGACCTCGCCACGGCGCGGCGCAATCACGGGTGCGTGGCGCTCGACGACGGCAGGGTCCTCGCCGTGGGCGGTCAGGACCCGACGGGGGGGACGACGAACACGGTCGAGATCTTCAGCCCCACGACCAACGCGTGGACGGCGGGTCCGTCCCTGGCCACCCCGCGGTGGGGCGCCGCCATCGTGAAGCTCGCGAGCGGGCGCGTTCTCGTCGCAGGCGGCACGTGGGGCACGACGCGCCTGTCGTCGGCAGAGATTTTTGGTGGGACGGGGTGGTCCTCGGCCGGGGACATGTCGAGCGCGCGCGGAGAGGTGGCCGGGATGGCGTCCATCCTCACGGGCACCACGGCGATCGTCGCCGGCGGCGAAGTCACCGCATCGACGTACTCGTCGACCGCCGATCTGTACAGCGACGGTGCGGCGAACGGCGCGGCGTGCGTCGGCGACAGTGGTTGCGCGTCGGGCTACTGCTCCGACGGTGTGTGCTGCAATCAAGCGTGTCGCGGCCAATGCGAAGCTTGCGACGCGTCGGCGACCCCTGGCACCTGCTACGCCGTCACCGGTACGCCGCACACCGGCCGTACGTCGTGCGCCGGCACCGGCACGTGCGGGCTCTCGTGCGACGGTACCAATCGGACCAGCTGCGGGACCGCACCCGGCAGCTCGACGCTGTGCGCGGCCGCGACGTGTAGCGGAGGCGCCGAGACGGCCGCGCGCTATTGCGACGGCAGCGGGTTCTGTGCGCTCGGGTCCTCGGTGCAATGCGGCGCATACCAGTGCGGCACGACCGCGTGCAAGACGAGCTGCACCGTCGCCACGGTCTCGGCCGATTGTGCGTCCGGATACAACTGCATCGGCAACATCTGCAAGAGCGGAGGCGGGCTCGGAACCGCCTGCGGCCTCGGCACCGACTGTTCGAGCGGGTACTGCGTCGACAACGTCTGCTGCAACGCGGCGTCGTGCGGCTCGCCGCAGCGGTGCAACGCCAACGGCCTCGGCACCTGCTCGAAGCCGCTCGGCGCGGTGTGCAGCGCGGGCTCGGAGTGCGGCTCGACGAATTGCGTCGACTCGGTCTGCTGCGACAAGCCGTGCACCGGGCAGTGCGAGGCGTGCACCGGCGGCTCGGGCATCTGCCGCGCGGTCGTCGGCGCTCCCGTCGGCACGCGAACGGCGTGCAGCGGCACCGGCGCATGCAAGGCGTCGTGCGACGGCATCGACGCCGTGGCCTGCCAGACCAGGCCGGGGTCCAACACCACGTGCGCCACCGCGACGTGCAGCGTCGGGACCGCGACGTCACCGCGCTACTGCGACGGTGCGGGCGGTTGCGCCGAAGGGACGACCAGCTCCTGCGGCGCCTACGCATGCGGTACCAGCGCCTGCCTGACGTCGTGCTCGAGCGACACCGCGTGCGCCTCGGGCTTCTTCTGCAGCGCCGGAGGGTGCGTCGCGAAGCTCGCGAACGGCGTCACCTGCAGCACCGCGAACAGCTGTACGAGCGGCAACTGCGTCGACAACACGTGTTGCGGGAGCAGCTCCTGCGTCGCTCCGGCGACCTGTAGCGCGAACGGCGTCGGTACCTGCTCGCGCGGGCTCGGCGTCGTCTGCACCTCGGGGACGCAGTGCGGCTCCGGCAAATGCGTCGACGGCGTCTGCTGCTCGTCGACGTGCACCGGCCAGTGCGAAGCGTGCGACGTCGGCGGCAGCGCGGGGACGTGCACCGCGGTCGTCGGCCCACCGCACGGCACACGCACGACGTGCAACGGCACAGGGTCGTGTCAGGCGAGCTGCAACGGCTCGAATCGGATCGCGTGCGGCGCGCCGCCGGGGGTCTCGACGGTGTGTGCGGCCGCGACCTGCTCGACGGGCAGCGCGGTGCCGACCCGGTACTGCAACGGCTCGGGGAGCTGCACGAGCGTGACGCCGACGAGCTGCGGCGCATATCAGTGCGGCAGCAGCGCCTGCAAGACGAGCTGCACCGGGGCCACCGGCGCAGCGGACTGCGCGACCAACTACTTCTGCAGCGGCACGACGTGCACGACCACCGGCGCGCCGGGGACCGTCTGCACCTCGGCGGGCCAATGCGCGAGCGGCAACTGCGTCGACGGCGTCTGCTGCCAAGTGTCCTCGTGCGGCTTGCTCAAGTGCAACGCGAACGGGGCCGGCACCTGCAGCAAGGCGAACGGCAGCAACTGCGGCGCGGCCGCGGAGTGCGGCTCGGGCAACTGCGTCGACGGCGTCTGCTGCAACGCGCCCTGCGCTGGCCAATGCGAGGCCTGCGACGTCGGAGGGAGCGCCGGCACGTGCATCCCGGTGGTCGGCGCCCCGCACGCCTCGCGCACCACCTGCACCGGCACGGGCACCTGCAAGGCGAGCTGCGACGGCTCGAACCGAATCGCCTGCGGATCGCCGCCGGGCACCTCGACGGTCTGCGCGGCCGCGAGCTGCGCGGCGAATCAAGCGACCCCGACCTCGTATTGCAACGGCCTCGGCGCGTGCTCGCCCGAGAGCGCGTCCAGCTGCGGCGCCTACGTGTGCGGCGGCACGACCTGCAAGACGAATTGCACGAGCCTCTCCGACTGCGCGTCGGGGTACTACTGCAACGCCGCGAGCTGCGTGCCGCGCCTC
>JBKJQC010000627.1:0-3386 GCA_046593995.1 Polyangiales bacterium | reverse complement strand
ACCTGCTCGGCGGCTTCGGCTACTCGAGCGCGCGCGTCGAGGTCGAGAGCCATCAGGGCGTCGCCCACGAACGTTACTCGTACTTCGGCGCGTACTTCGGCGGCGGTCTCGAGTTCCGCGTCGGCAAGAAGGTCGCCCTCAACTTCGACGTCCGCGGCTTCGTCCGCGGCCGCACGGACGACGAGGCCGCTCGCAAGCCCGAGTTCACCGCCGCCGACGGTCGCACGACCAACAGCTCCGGCGGCGCGCTCTTCACCGGCGGCCTGACGTTCTACTTCTGATCAGATCGGTGCGCCGGGGCGCTGGTGCGTTCCTGCCGCGCGTGCGGTAGAGACGCCTGATGGAGGCCGCCGTTCGTCCGCTCTCCTCGCGTGCGCGCTCGGTCCTGAGGATCGCGCTCATCGTCGCGTGGGCGTCGGGCATCGGCGGCACCGTCTCGTCGTGCTTCGTCCTCAGCCGCTATCGCGCGCCGATCCCGCACCAGGCGACGACGGGCCCAAGGCCTTCGGCGATCGCGAGTGCCTCCGTGATCGCGGCTGCCTCGGCCAGCGCCGCGGCCTCTGCGCCTGCAAGCGCGGCCTCTGCGCCTGCAAGCGCGGCCTCTGCGCCCGCGAGCGCCGTCGCGAGCGCACCACCGGTCGTGGCGCCGTCGACCGCGCCATCGAGCGTCCCGTCTACCGTTGCGCCGGCGCCGAGCGCCTCTGCCACGCCGCCGCGCATGTTCGCCGTCACCGAAGCGGAGACCGAGCTCGCGAACGAGCGCTTCGAACGCTTCCGTCGCACCCGCCTCCCACTCGCTGCCGCGAACTTCGTCCTCTCGCTCGCGCTCGTCATCGGCGCTGCGCGTACGCTCGGTCGTCGCCCCGGTGGATCGAGCTGGTTGCAGCAGGTCTGCGTCGCGACGGCGCTCTTCGTGTGCCTCGAGTACGTCGTCTCGCGTAGCGAGCGCGCGTTCGTCGCGGAGCGTCTGCCACGTCTGCAAGCGGCCCGGGTCGAGCAGCCCGGAGTCTCCCGCGAGCACACGGAGGCCACGCTGCGCGGAGGCGTTCAGTTCTGGTTCTTCTTCAACGTCGCAGCGCAGCTCGCGCTGTTCGGCGGTCTCGCGATCGCGCTCGGTCGCCGCTCGGTCGGCCTCGAGCTCGCAGGCGGCGGGGGCACGACGCACCCGTCCGAACGCCCCCCTCCTTCGGAGCGCGACGACGACGGCTGATGTCCGAGCTCCCGCGCATCCAGCTCCTCGATCGTGCGCTCAGCGATCAGATCGCCGCGGGTGAGGTCGTCGAGCGTCCGGCATCCGTCGTCAAAGAGCTCGTCGAGAACGCGCTCGACGCAGGCGCACGCACCATCCGCGTCGAGATCGAAGGCGGTGGCCTCGATCGCATCGCCATCGCGGACGACGGCCACGGCATGGATCGCGACGGCGTGTTGCTCGCGCTGCAGCGGCACGCCACGTCGAAGATCGCGACGTTCGACGACCTCTATCGCCTCTCCACGTTCGGCTTCCGCGGCGAGGCGTTGCCCTCCATCGCGAGCGTGTCGCGCCTCACGATCACCACGCGTCCCTATGACTCGGTCGAGGCCACGGAGGTCACCGTCGTCGCCGGCTCCGATCCGACGGTGCGCGAGATCGGCGCACCCGCCGGCACTCTGATCGAAGTGCGCGACCTGTTCCACAACGTCCCCGCGCGGCGGAAGTTCCTCAAGTCGGTCGGCACCGAGGCCGGCCACGTGACGGACGCATGCACCGACCTCGCGCTCACGCGTCCCGATCTCGCGCTCGTCCTCGTGCGCGACGGTCGGACGGTGCGTCAGTGGTTGCGCGCGCCCGATCGCGCCGCACGCGGTCGCGACGTCCTGCTCCGCGCGGGCGAGGGCGTGCGTCCGCCGGATCTCGCGCACGTGCTCGGCGAGCGCGGTCGCGTCCGCGTGGAGGCGCTGCTCTCGCCTCCGGAGCGCGCGCGGAGCGGCGCCACCGGGCTCCATCTCCTGGTGAACGGCCGGGCCGTCCGCGATCGGGTGCTCGCGCGCTCGATCGCGATGGCCTACGGCAGCGTCCTCGATCCCGGGCGCTATCCGTTCGGCGTCGTGTGGGTCGATCTCCCGAGCGACGAGGTCGACGTCAACGTCCACCCGCAGAAGGCCGAGGTCCGCTTCTCGCGCGGACGCGAGCTGTATGACGACGTCACGCGCGTCGTCGCGTCGCAGCTCGCCGACGCGTTCCGGGCGCCCCCGTCCGCGAGCTTCCTCGACTCCGCGATCGTGTCGAACCTGTTCCCCTCGCCGCCGACCGAAACGGCGGGTGACGTCGACCCGGCGACGCGCGCCTTGTCCGAGACGATGGCGCGGAAGGTGTCGCCCTACGCCACGTCGGCGCGACAAGACGGCGCGCAGGATCCGTGGGGCCTGGGCGAGCTCGAGGTGCCGGCGACCGTCGCGTACGACCACGTGCCGCTCCTCTCGCGGAACGCCGAGTCGGCCCCGCCGACGCGCCCCGAGCCGTACGTGCCGAGCCTGCGCGCGAGCACGCTCGCGAGCGTCGACGCGCAGGACGTCGCGCGCGCGATCGACGCGGCGCGCGCCGCCGACAACACGTACTCGGCGTTGAAGTTCGTGGCGCAGGTCCGTGCGACGTACCTGATCTGCGAGGGACAGGACGGCATCTACGTCCTCGACCAGCACGCGGCCGCCGAGCGGGTGAACTTCGCCAAGCTGCGCGCTGCGTTCGCCAAGCGCGAGGTCGCGCGCCAGCAGCTCCTCGTGCCCGAGGTCGTGCAGGTGCGGAGCGCGGAGGGCGAGCTCGTCGAGGAGACGCGGGAGGAGCTCCTCGCGCTCGGTGTCGACGCGCGCACGATCGGTGACGGCCGCGTCGCGATCCATGGCGTGCCGACGATGCTCGCGAAGGTCGCGCCCGAGCAGATCCTCCGCGACGTCCTCGACGAGCTCGCGAAGACCGGGGAGCGCAAATTCGGCGACGCCGTCGATCTCGTGCTCGCGACGATGGCCTGTCACGGCTCGGTGCGCGCCGGTGACGCGCTCCATCCGGACGAGTGCCGCGCCTTGCTGCGCGACCTCGATGGGATCGACTTCGCCGGGTACTGCCCGCACGGTCGCCCCATCGTGACGGTGCTCACGTACATCGAGCTCGAGAAGAAGGTCGGACGCCGCTGACGGGGTCTGTGCCGGTCTGTGCGCCGTTCGAAGTGCCGTCCATCGTCTTTGTTCGACGGTTTCGCGAGGCACGGTCCCTGCTTCAGGGCCGCGCACCTCGATGAAGCTCCCCGCACACCTCCTGTTCCTCGTGCTCGCCGGAACCGCTGTCGGCTGCGGCGGCGAGGTCGAAGCACCCGCGCCGCAAGAGGAGGGTCTGTCCGGGCGGCAGACCCTCC
>JBKJQC010000848.1:0-2914 GCA_046593995.1 Polyangiales bacterium | reverse complement strand
CCTCTCCCGCTAGCGGACGCGCTTCGCGATACCCGGCGGGGTGGTGCGACCAGTTAGTGCTGGTCCGACAGGAAGGAGCTCTGCGATGAGCGAGTGAAAGTCGGAAACGTCGTCTTGCGGGTGAGAGCCCCGCCTCGGAGCGCCGAGCCCGGCGACCGAGAAGCGAGCCTTGCGACCGTCGCGGTGACGCGGCGTTCGATGCGTAGGTACGCGAGCGTTCGAGCCGTGGGAATGCAGCCACGAAATCGGGAAGTTCCGAGTGCCCAGGGCGTCACCCCGCCTGAAGGCCACGGTGCTGGCTCCGCTGATCGGGCGAGGAGTCGGCACACTCGGCGCGGTATGTCGACCACGGCGCGACGAAGAAGACGGCCCAGAGACCTGGGAGACCCGCTCTCTCCGCACGCAACAACCGGTGCCACGGGACCCGGTGACCAATCCCAGCGAGAGCGTCGGGCTCTCCGCGACGATCGCGTGCGGCTGCACGATCGGCGCGATGAAGCGAACCAGCAGCCGCCGCAGCGGTAGGCCGAAGGCAAGGGCAACCGGAGCCGAGGCCGACGGAGAGCGGGAGTCGGAGGACTGCGTAGGAGCGATGACGTCGGGGAACGGTTCGGTCGAGCCGGACCCGATCGAGCAAAGGCGGTCCGTGTCGAGGACGAACTTTCGGAGGGAACCATGACCGACGCATCGACGACGGAGAACATGTCACCGGGACTTCGAAAGGTAGCGGAGCTGGCAGGGCTACATCCCGAGCTGCAGTTCCGCACGCTGGCTCACCTGATCGATGAGGCTGCGCTGCATCGTGCGTTCAAGCGGCTGCGCAAGAACGCGGCGATCGGCGTCGATGGCGTCACGAGGGACGCGTACGCAGAGGACCTGGGGCCGCGGCTCCAAGACCTCCACGAGAGGCTGAGGACGAAGCGATATCGTCATCAGCCGATCCGTCGCGTGCACATCCCGAAGGCGCCGGGCAAGACGCGACCCATCGGTGTCTCGTGCATCGAGGACAAGATTGTCCAGGGCGCGTTGCGCGAACTGCTGGAGACCATCTACGAGCAGGACTTCTTGCCCTGCTCGCTCGGCTTCCGGCCGGCGCGTGGCGCACATGATGCGCTGCGCGAGCTGAATCGGATCGTGTGGGACGGCGAGGCGGGTTGGGTGTTGGAGGCGGACATCGAGTCCTTCTTCGACAGCATCGATCGCAAGATGCTGAAGGAGATCCTCCGGCGCCGGATCGGCGACGAGTCGCTCATGCGGCTCGTCGGCAAGTGTCTTCACGTGGGCGTGGTCGACGGCGAGGAGTACTCCGAGCCGGACCAGGGGACGGCGCAGGGCTCGAGCCTGTCGCCGCTGCTCGGCAACATCTATCTGCATCACGTGCTCGACGTGTGGTTCGAGGCTGAAGTGAAGCCTCGTCTGCACGGACACGCGACGCTCATCCGCTACGCCGACGACTTCGTCATCGGCTTCGAGCGGAAGGACGACGCCGAGCGCGTGATGAAGGTGATCGGGCAGCGGATGCAGAGGTTCGGGCTCCGCCTCCATCCCGAAAAGACGCGCCTGTTCCCCTACCGCAAGCCGCCGCGTGACTCGGCTGCGAAGAAGGGACCGAGCACCTTCGACTTCCTCGGGTTCACGCTGTTCTGGCGTCGATCCCGCAAGGGAAGCTGGGTGCCGGGGATGAAGACGCGCCGTGCGCGCCTCTCACGGGCACTCGTGTCCGTGTCCGACTGGTGCCGAGACCATCGGCACCTGCCGGTTGAGGCGCAGCACAAGGCGCTCTGCCGCAGACTGGACGGGCACTTCAACTACTTCGGCGTGAACGGCAACCTGAGCAGCATGGAGCGACTACTCGCGTGGTCGCGCCGGGTGTGGCGCAAGTGGCTCGATCGCCGGAGTCAACGAGGACGCATGAACTGGGAGCGCTTCGGGCAAGTCCTGAAACGCTTCCCGCTCCCACGGGCCTCGGTGCGCGTGCAGATCTGGAATCCTGTTTCGTGAGGCGACCTCGGCGGAGGAGCCGGATGGTGGAAATCTCCTAGTCCGGTTCTGGGGAGGGCTCGGGTCGAGCAATCGGCCCGGGCTACTCGACGAGAGGGTCGGGGTGAGGGCGCGACGACCTCTCCTGCGCGACAACCTCTCCCCCCGCTCAGGGATCGAAGCTGGCCCGCACATTCGCCGCCAGCGTCGCGGTCGGCCAGAGGTCGTCGCCGAACCCGTAGCGCCCGGCGATCGAGATCACCACCGGCGCGAGATCGATCCCCACGCCCAGGCCGACGCCGCCCGCGTACCAGTCGCGACCGTCCTCGCGTCCGATCGTCACCGTGCCCTCGACGCCGAGCGAGAGCGGCCCGGCGATCACGACGTCGATGCCGTACGCGCTGGCCCACAGGAGGCTCGCATCGCTCGCGAGATCGAAGATGCCCGCCTGACGCGTGCGCAGCGCGACCCGCTCGAGGAGGCGAACGGAGAAGTCGGCCGCCACCGAGAGCCGTCCGCGGTCGAGCCCCTGCGCGCCGGCCGTCGGCGCCCAGAGCCCGAGCTCGAGCGCGAGACCGAGACCGCCGGTGTCCTCGCTGGCGAGCACGCGCGAGCCCACCGCCACGAAGAGATCGCGCGCGCCCCGGTCGGCGCTGCGGGCGGCCTGGCCGATGATGTCGAGCGGCGCCACCGCCGAGAGACGCAGGTAGTCGTCGAACAGGCCCGCGGTGACCCCGGCGACCATGCGCACGCGCGGGTCGACCTCGCCGAGACGCGCGCTCGCGAACGTGAGGCCGACGGTCCCGCCGATGCCGGTCCGCTGCTCGTCGCGCAGGCCGACCCAGCTCGGCATCGCGAACAGGCCGAGGCCTTCGTGCAGCGAGTACGACGAGGTCCGCGCCGGAGCTGGCGGTGCCGGTGCGGCAGCAGGGGG
>JBKJQC010000619.1:0-19364 GCA_046593995.1 Polyangiales bacterium | reverse complement strand
TCGATCGCGTGAGCGAGGGATCGGGCGCCGATCGCGCGCGCTCGCGCATCGGCAAACCCGCAGGACAGGCGCCGCCGAAGCCCGACGAGCCGAAGCCGCCCGTGAAGGAAGAGGAATGAAGCGCGCGCTCTTCGCTGCCTGCGTGATCTCGATGCTGGCCGCTACGACCGCGGGTTGCCGTGGTCGCCCGCGCTCCTGGGATGTGCCGGCCGAAGCAGACCGCGTCCGCGAATCGGGCACCGCCATCCTGGAGTTCGATCTCTCTGCCGGGGCGCCCGAGAGCACCAAGGGCGGGCTCCTCAAGATCCCCTCGCGTCACACCTTCGACGCGCTCGTCGCGTCGCTCCACCAGGCGAGCAAGCGCAAGGAGTTGAAGGGAATCTTCGTCTCCTTCGGCACGAGCGCGATCGGATGGGCCCGCGCGCACGAGATCGGTGACGCGCTCGGCGCCATCCGCGACAAGAAGGTCCCCGTGCTCTGTCACGCGGACGCGTGGGAGAACGCGACGTACGCCGCGGCGCTGCGGGGCTGCGACACGATCGCCGTCAGCCCGGCCGGCGAGATCGAGCTCACCGGCCCGTCCGCGACGACGGTCTACGCGCGCGAGCTCCTCGTCGACAAGCTCAAGGCGCAAGTCGACATCCTGCAGGTCGGAAAGTTCAAGGGCGCCGCGGAGCCGCTCACGCGCGATGGACCGAGCGAGGAGTTCCGTCAGTCGATCGAGACGGCGCTCGGCGGGATCGACACGGCGTGGCGCGAGGCGCTCGATCTGCGACAGGCCGGCGCGCTCGCCGGCACCGGTCCCTACGTCGCGAACGAGGCGAAGGAGAAGAAGCTCGTCGACCTCATCGCCGATCGCAAAGGCGCGCGCGACGAGATCAAGAAGAAGGCGGGCGACGCGCCCGTTCAGCTCGCGTTCGGGCCCGGCAGCGAAGCACCGCCGCGTCTCGGCCTCGTCGACATGGTCCGGCTCCTGTCGTCGCCGACCGGCGAGGCGACCGCGCGACCGCACGTGCGGCTCGTACGGCTGCACGGCGAGATCTCGCTCGGCAGCGAGGGAGGCCTGTTCGGCGGCTCCGCCGGCATCGTCTCGCGCAAGGTCGTCGAGCGCGCGCACGCGCTCGCCGAGGACGCGCGCGTCCGCGCGGTGGTGCTCCGCATCGACTCGCCCGGGGGGAGCGCGCTCGGGTCGGATCTGATGTGGATCGCGCTGAAGGAGCTGCGCGACAAGAAGCCCGTGATCATCTCCATCGGCGAGATGGCGGCCTCCGGTGGTTATTACATCGCGTGCACGGGCACGAAGATCTACGCCGAGCCGGAGTCGATCGTCGGCTCGATCGGCGTCGTCGGCGGCAAGATCGCCTTCGGAGGCACGCTCGCGCAGGCCGGCGTGCACAGCGCGTCGTTCGGCGACAAGCGCGCGGCGCGGATGGGCTCGATGATCGAGCCGTGGGACGACGCCACGCGCGCGCGGCTGCTCGACACCATGCGCGGCATCTACGACCTCTTCCTCCAGCGCATCGCCGACGGTCGCAAGCGCGATCGCGCCTCGTTCGACACCGCCATCGAGGGGCGCGTGTTCGGCGGCGTGAAGGCGAAGGAGCTCGGCCTGGTCGACGAAATCGGCGGGCTCTCGGCCGCGCTCGCGTTCGCGAAGCAGACGGCGGGGCTCGACGAGGGCGCTCCGGTCGTGGTCGACGAGACGTCGACGTTCTTCCAGATGATCTCCGGGGACGAGGACGACGTGCTGGCACCCGGCCTCGGTGCAGCGGCGCTCGTCCCGGGGGCGCTCGCGGGCATCCCCGAGAGCTCCAAGGAGGCCCGTGAGCTCGCGGCGCTCGGCGCGTGGCTCCGTTCCTTCGCGCGGATCACGGTCGGATCGCACCCTGCGAACGTCGCGACGATCCTCCCCGTGGCGCTCGTCGTCAGGTAGGCTCGCCCGGGCGTGAGCACGAACGTCAACGACCGCTCCGGCACGGAGCTCGGGGAGACCACGGCACGCCCGCCGTCCGTGATCCCGACGGCGCTCGTCCCGCGTCGTGTGATGGAGCCGATCGCGCGGAGACCCGAGCGTCGCCTCGCGGGCGATCCGCGCGAGGCGCCGGCGACGGTCGCGGCCCTGCGCGCGAAAGTGCGCGCGGCGCTGATGCACGCCGACACCGAGGCGGAGGCCTTCGCCTCGTCACGGCTCGCGCGGCATCTCCTCGCGCTCGACGCGCACCTCGACGAAGCGGTGACCGCAGGTCGGCGCGCGATCGCGCTCCGCCCCGACGACGAGGAGCTGCGGCGCCTGGTCTCGAACGCGCTGCGGTCGCTCGGTGAGCCGGGGCTCGCGGCGGCCATCCTGCGGCCGGTCGTCGATGCTGCCTGCGCGCGCGCCTCGCGCGACGCCGACGCCGCGGAAGGCGCGGTCGAGGGGCTCCTCGCGCTCGGCGATCTGCTGCTCCGCGCCGGTGACGTCGACGGCGCGGTCGAGTCGTTCCGCTACGTCGCGGTGGTCGCACCGGAGCGCCCCGATGGTCAGGAGCGGCTCGCGATCGCGCGCGGCATCGCCCCGCAGGCCATCGCCCCGGAGCTCGCTGCGCGCGCGTACATCGGCGCGGCGAAGAAGCACCAGCTCGCCGGGGACGATGCGCGCTCGCTCGAGGCGCTCGCGCGCGCCTTCGAGACGGATCCGACGAGCCCCCTCGCCGCGACGGTCCTGGCGGACGCGCTCGAGGACGTGAACCGCCTCGACGCAGCCGATGCGATCCGCGCGGAGCACGCGCACGCGCTCGGAGCCAAGGTCGAGGCCGCGGCGGTCATCCACGCGACGCGTCGAGAGAAAGCGCGCCTCCGCGGCGATCGTCCGACGGTCGTCGCGACGGTCCTCGACGAGGTGGTCGACGTCGTCCATGCGACCGAGCCGGGCACGCCGCACCGGGACTCGCCGCGCATCGACGCGACGCTCGAGGAGATCCCGATCCTCGCGTTCGCGCGGCGCAGGCTGCGCGCCCTCCTCGCGACGGAGCCGGAATCGCTCGGCGCCTGGCGGGCCGTCGCGTCGTCCCGCGACACCACGGCGGAACAACGGCTCGAAGCATTCGCCGAGATCGTCTCGCGCGATCCCGCCGACGAGCAGGCGCTCGCGGCGATGCGGGAGCAGGCGCGCCTCGCCCGCGATCCCGCGCCGATCGTCGAAGCCCTCACGCGCGCCCTGAAGCACGAGCGCCCGCCCACGGAGCAAGCGACGATCGTGTTCGGCGCGCGCGCCGCGGAGCTCGCCGGGTGGGCCGACGAGCAACTCGACGACCCCGGGCTCGCCGCGTGGGCGTGGGAGCGTGTTCTCTTCGTGGTGCCCGATCCCGGAGACGCGATGGCGCGGCGCGCGCGAGACGAGCTCGCGCGACTCGCGACGCGGCGCGCGCAGGCCGAAGAGCGTCTCGCCGCGTCCGAGCACCTGCTCACGGCGTCGCGCGCTCCTTCGGACGAGACGGTGCGTGACGACGCTCTCCGCGCTCGGATCCGCGCGCTCGTCGGTCGCCCCGATCGCGAGGACGCGCTGGTCGACGCGATCCGCGCGTTGCTCGGCGCGCATCCCGGCGATGCAACGGCGATCGCGGCGATCGATCGCGTCGTCCGCCGCGTCGCGCCCGAGCATGCCCGCACGCTGCTCGACCTCCGCGACGGTGCAGGGCGGCTCGAGGCGGCGCTGCGGCGCGGCGACCTCGCTCACGCGCTCGAGCTCGCATCACAGGGAGGGACCGATCCCGCGACCATCGCCATGCGGATCGCGCTGGCTCTCCGTGTGGGATCGAGCGTCGACCTCGGTCGCGCGCTCTCGACGTTCGCCACGGTTGCACGGGAGCGCGGCGCCATCCTCGCGGCGTCCGCGCGCGCCTGTCGCATCGGCGGAGAGCCGGCGGAAGCCTTTCGCTACGCGACGGAGGGCGTCCGCGAGGGCCCGCGCGAGTACCGTCCGGCGATCGAGCTCGCCGAGCTCGCCGCCCTCCACCCCGGGATCGTCGACGACGACACCGCGGGCGCTGCGCTCGAACGGGCGCTCGCCGGCGTCGGCCCGCGCGGACGCTGGGCGCTGACGCTCGCGACGATCGCCGAAGCGTCGGTCGAGCCCGCGCTCGCGGCCGCGTGGACGCGACGGGCGTGGTCGCTCCGCCCGGGGGACATCGGCGTCGCGCGGCGTTGGCTCGCGCGTGCCGTCGCCCTCGCGGATCCCGAGATCATCTCGGAGGTCGTCTCGACGACGAGCTCGCAGGTCGCCTCGCTCTCGCCGATCGCGACCGAGCTCGCGGCGGCGCTGCGCGCGCTCTTCGCCGACGACGCGCGGAACGGCGAGGCCGTGGCGCGCGAGCTCCTCTCGATCGGCGCCGTGCGCGTCGCACCGCTCCGCGACGCGATCCTCGAGGCGAAGACCGCGCCCCCATCGCTCGCGATCGCCGTCGAGGAGCGCTGGCTCGCGTCGGGAGCCTCCGCCGCCGATCGACCGCGCGTGCTCCTCTCGGTCGCCGAGCGCGCGCGCACCGCCGGCGACGCCTCCCGCGCGGCAGACGCGGCAGCCCGCGCGCTCGCCGAGCCCGAGGTGGACGACGAGACCCGCGCTCGCGCGCAGGCCCTCATCGAGGCGGTCGCCGTGGGGCCGCTCGATCCCGACGCGGAGCTCGCCGTGCGCCGAGCGCTCGGGGACCTCGCGGCCGATCAAGCCTCGGCCGCGCTCGACCGGGCGCCCCGCGCTCGACTCGCTCCCGAGGACGACGCGCGCGTGCGTGCCTCGGCCGACGCATGGCGCGCGCTCGGTCGCGACCTCTGGGATCTCGCCGGCGATCGCGACGCAGCGCTCCGCGCATGGCTCGCCGGTGCTCGCTATCTCGGCGGCGAAGGGCTCGATCGCCTGGAGGCCGACATCGCGCACTTCGGCGGGGACGAGGCCGTACGCGACGCGCTCTTCGAGCTCGCGCGGCGCGAGGACGTCGTCGACGAGGAAGCGAAGACGCGCTCGGCGGTCTCCCCCTTCGCGCGCATCGCGCGGGTCGAGGCGTTCCGTCTCCGCGCGTGGCAGCGCCTCCTCGAGCAACCTCCGACGTGGGTCGAGCCGCTGAGCCTCGCCCGCGAAGCGGCGGCGCGCGCGGCGGATCCCGCAGCGCTCCTCCCTGGCCTCGAGCAGCTCGCGCAACGACAGCAGCGCATCGACATGCTCGGTGAGCTCTACGATATCGCCGCCGGCCGGACGGCCGGCCGCTACGGCGCGCGCGGCGTGCACTACCGCGCGGCGCGCTTCCTCGATCGCCTCGGTCACACCGACGAGGCGCTCACGCACGCTGCGCGGGCCTTCTCCTCGGTGCCGAGCGAGGGCGCGCTGATGATGATGGTCGAGCGCCTCGCTCGTCACTCGACCCGTCCCGAGATCGCGATCCAAGCGCTCACCGAGGCCGCCGACCAGGCCGACGACGAGGATCGCAAGGCGATCTGGCTCGACCGCGCGGCGATCATCGCCGAGCGCGGTCGCATCGCGCCGGAGGAGCGCGTCGAGCTCTTGCTCCGCCTCTTCCTCACGGCCCCCACGGTGCGCACCGCGGAGGCGCTGGTGTCCGCGCTGCGGGCGGCGATCGAGCTCGATCCCGCGACCAAGGACACGACGCTGACGCGCATCGTCCGCGCGCACAAGAAGGTCGAAGCGCGCATCGCCTGGTCGCAGCGCGTGCCGATCCTCGTCGTGCTCGCACCGGTGATCGGCGAGCTCGACTCCGTCGACGGCGCGCTCTCGCTCGTCGCCCGTGACGCCGCGGCCACGCCGCGCGGAGATCTCGGCCCGCTCCGAGCCGTCGTCGAGGAGCTCGCGCAGCGCGACCCGGAGGCCGCGCGTACATGGCTCGACCGCGAGTCCACCGGGGGGGTCCTGCGGGCACACGCCGCCGCGGGCGCGGGCGATCCCGATCGGGCGATCGATCTCCTGGTCGAGCATGCGCCCCCGGCCGACGAGCTCGATTTCGGCGATCCGACGCCGGGTGCGAGCGGCGGAGCCGTCGACTCCGAGGTCGAGCACCTCGAGCGCTGGGCGCCGCACGCGCGCGACAAGCGCGTGATCGCGAAGGCGTGGGAGCGCTTCGGACGTCGACACGGTGCGGCCGCCGAGCTCGAGACGGCGCGCGCCCTCGACGAAGCGGGACAGACGCAAGACGCCGCACGCGCGCTCGTCGATGCGTGGAACGCTCGCGAGGGCGCTCCCATCGAGGTGGTGATGGGGATCCTCGCGCTCGCGCGCCAGATCCTCCCCCAAGCCGGCGCCGATGCGGCGCTGGTCGACATCCTCATCGAGGATCTGCAGGCGAACGAAGGCGGCGAGAGCGCGGACCGCATCGCGCGTTGGCGCGAGATCGGCGAGATCCGCGCGACCCGTCTCGGCGATCGTCACGCCGCGCTCGACGCGCTCGTGGAAGCCGGCCGCATCGCACCCGGCGACGACGAGCTGTGGAACGAGATCGGCGACCTCGCCGAAGCCCTCGGCGCGCACGAGCGTCTCGCGGCAGCGCTCGCACAGAGGCTCCAGCGCGCGCGCCCGGAGAAGCGCGTGACGCTGCTCCGCAAGCTCGCGCGCGTCCTCGAGCACGACCTCGCACGCGACACCGAAGCGGCCGAGCGTTGGGCGGAGCTCGTGCGGCTCTTGCCACTCGACGCCGAAGCGGCCGACGCGCTCGAGCGCATCGCGGAGCGACGCGGTGACGGCGCCCAGCTGCTCGATCTGCTCCGCGCGCGCGCCTCCCGGCTCCCGGTCGGTCACGCGGAGCGCACGCGCGCGCTCCGCCGCATCGCGCGCGAGCTCGGCGGCGTGCAGGGCCGGCGCGGAGAGGTGCTCTCGGCGCTGCGCGAGGTCCACCTGCAGAATCCGGGCGATCTCGAGATCGCGACGCAGCTCGCGACCATCGCGCGCGGCACCGGCGATCTCGGGACCGCGAGCGAAGCGCTGACCCGGGCCTTCCGCGCGTCGACGCGCGACGCGGCGCGCGTGCACCTCGCGATCGAGGCAGCGCGCCTCCTCCTCGAGCTCCACGATCACGAGACCGCGTCGCGCATCCTCGGTGAAGCGGCGGCGGCGCCGGGCCTCGAGTCCGATCCGCGCGCGCTCGATCTCGTGCGCCTGCAGCTCGAGGTGGCGATCGCCCGGAGCGACTCCCGCGAAGAGGCGATCGCGCGCATGCGGCTCGCCGACCTCGACATCCACGCGCCCCCCGAGCGCCGCGCCGCGAACTACTCGGCGGCGTCGCGCGCGCTGCTCTCGCTCGGCGATCGACCGCACGCGAAGGATCTCGCATGGCGCGCCGCGCGCCTCGCACCGGGCGACGCTGCGATCTCGGGAGCCCTCGTCGAGCTCGAGTTCGCGGTCGTCTCCGCGGAGGGCGCGAACGCGCCGCGCGTCGATCGTCGTCGTGCCAGCGCCGAGGACGGCGAGCTCCTCGGCCTCTTGATGCGCGTCGATCAGCGCGCGCCCGCGATCGCCGAGACACTGTCGATCATCGCCTTCGCGCGCGCGGAGCTCCTCGACGCCGCGCGCGGACCGGGCGCCGGGTACCAGGATCTCAACGCATGGCCGGAGGAGGTGCGCAACCGCCCGCTCGTTCAGCTCGCCCTCGCCGAGCGTCTCGCCGCCGAGTGGAGCTTCGGTCAGGCGGCCGCGGCGTACGAGCGCGCGTTCGCGGGTGATCTGCACGGTCTGCGCGCCCTCGGACCGACGGCCCTGCAAGCGGCCGACGCCGCCGGACGATCGAACGACGCTTCGCGCGCGAAGTCCTTCCTCGACGTGGCGGCGCGCGATCCCGCATGTCGCATCGACGCACGGCGTCGCGCGGTCGAGCTCGCGCGCGCGGTCGGCGATCTCGACGGCGCGCTCCGAGCGCTCGAGCGACTCGCCGCGGAAGCCACGGGGCAGGTGCGCGCCCAGGCGCTCGCCGAACAAGCTCGCCTCCTCACCGCGCGCGATCCCGAGGCTGCGGTCGAGGTGATGAAGCTCGCCGTCCTCGCCGCCGAGGAGGGGAGCACGTTCCGCGACGACCTCGAGCGCGAACGCGTCGCGCTCGACGGCGCGCGCGGAAGTCGCTCCCTTCCTCCAGCCCCACCTCCGTCGCTGCGGGACAGCGGCATCACGGCCAAGGGCTCGAGCGGGAGCTACGACCGGGCGATGGCGATGATGCTCGGCGCACCCGCAGAGAGCTCCGCGTCGGCGCCTGCCGCGTGGATCGCCCCCCAGTCCGACTCCGAGCCGCCTCCCGAGGCCCCACCGAAGTCCGAGGCCGAGACGAAGGTCGCGCCTCCCGTGAAGGCGCAGCAGGCGGCGGTGGCAGCCGCGCTCCGCGCGCTCGAAGGCGGCATCCGCGAGGAGAGCGCGCCGCGCGTGCGCGATCCACGACGCGATCCCTCCGAGCCGGTCGTCGAGACCGTGCGCGCACGCACGCCGGCTCCGTTCCCCGCCGTCGTCATCGAGGACATGACGAGCGATTCGCTGAGCGATCAACCGCGGCTCACGCTCGCCGAGCTGCCGCCGATGATCGCGACCTCGACCCCCGCGCTCCCGCGTCCGGCGGCGGAGTCCCGCGCGCTCGATCTCGAGAGCCTCGATCGAGTCGCGCAAGACACGTCCGCGCCGATCGCGGATCGCGTGCGCGCGCTCAAGACCCTCGGCGAAGCCTCCCACGAAGCCGGACGCGCGGACGAGGCGACGCGACACTTCATCTCGGCCCTCGAGCTCGGCGACGTGAGCGCGGGCGATCAAGCGGCGGAGCTCCTCGCGCTGCTCCCCGGGCGCACGAACGACTTGCTGCTCGTGCGTCGCCGCCAGGTGTTCCTCGCACCGGGCGACGCGCGCTTCCTCGACAGCCTCCACGAAGCGGCCATGGCGGCGCGCGATCTCGTCTTCGCGCGCGCCATCGATCACGTCCGTCGCGCGTTCGATCCCGTCGCGGGTCCCGTGCCTCCGCCCGCGATCGAGGCGCAGCTGGATCGGCCCGATCTCCTCCTGCCGCTCCTCGAGCGTCGCGCGCATCCCATCGCTGCCGAGGCGCTGCGCCTCACCTGGGACAACGCGCAGCTGCTCTTCCGACGCGAGCCCGCGATCCTCCGCGGCATGGATCGGGTGACCGGCACCATCCCGCTCGGCAAGGTCGTCGCGGCTGCGACGCGCCTGCTCGGCGCCGCACGCACGACGGTGTACCTCCGCCCGCGCGGCGGTCGCGACGTCGACGTCCAGTTGCTCTCGCCGCCGGTCGTCGTCCTCGGCTCCGACTGCAAGGAGGACAACGCGGACACGCGCTATGCGCTCGGCGTCGGCATCCTCGCCGCGCAGGCCGCGCATTGTCTCTTGCTCGGCCAGTCCGCGGACGCCGCGCACGCGACCTGGCAGGCGCTCCTCTCCGCGTTCGGTCCGCCCGAGCACGGTCGGGGCATCGCGCCCGACGTGGGACGCCTCGCCGCAGCCCTGTGGCAGTCGATTCCCCGCGGTGCGCAGCGTCGCCTCGGCGAGCTCCTCGGTCAGGCGCCGCCCGCGTTCGACGTCGCGCTCGAGGGCGCGCGTCAGGTCGCCCGCCGCGGCGGCCTCTACCTCTCGGGCGATCTCGCGGCCGCGGTCCGCGCGGCGCTCGTCGAGGCCGGCGAGCCCTTCCCGACCGGGAAGATGGAGCTCGGCGCGCTCTGCGCCCACAACACGAAGGTGGCCGACCTCTTCCGTCTCGCGACGAGCCCCGAGTACGCGGAAGCGCGCTGGCGTCTTCCCGGCGGCACGGGCGCACGCCGCTCCCCCTCCACCAGCGGCTTCGTCCCGCCGTCGCAGCGCTGAGCCCATGACGCCGCGATCAGGGAGAGCGCTTCCTCGGATCCACCGTCGCGCCGGCCGCGCGCTCGGGGGCGCGCTCGTACGCGGCTTGCTATGTCTCGTCGCGGCCATGGCGGTGATGACGAACGCGTCCTGTCTGATCGTGAGCGACCCGGACTTCCGCGGTCAGGATCAATGCACGCCGTCGCTCTTGCATCACGAGGCGGACCCGGAGACCGCGAGCACCGCGCCCCTCGAGGATCCCTTCGCGTTTCGCGCGAGCATCCCGCTCCGCAGCTGCGCGCTGACGCGCACGTACATCGCCCACGTCTTCGCGGACGGGATCCTCGAGCGCATCGTGGATGTGCCACCGACCGGCTCCGAGACCCGCACGGTCACTGTGCTCTTCGATGTCGGTGCGCTGGAAGCAGGGTGTCACCAAGTCGAGGTCTATGTCTCGAGCCGCTTCTCTGCGGGAAACCTCAAGGTCCCCGAGCGGCCGGATGATGTCGGCTACGTGGCGTGGTGGTTCGCGAACTCGCCCGACGCGACGTTCGAGTCGTGCAGGCGCTCGCGATGATCCGCGCGAGCCTCGCGCGGCCGGCGTTGGTCGCACTCGCGATCACGGCCGGCTGCCGCATCGAATCGATCGACGGGGCCGCGTACGTCGGACCGCGCAATCAGTGCGAGCTCGGCTGCCCGGTCGACAGCGCGTGCATCGACGGCGCGTGCGGCGCCGAGAAGACGACGTACCCGCTCGTCCTCGAGGTCACGCCGCCTACGTCGTCGGCGTACGCACCGGGCGTCACGTTCAGCATCAACGTGGCCGGTGGAAACCGCGGCGAACGCGCCCTGGAGCTCCCGGAGACAGCGCGCGTCACCGGCAAGCTCGCGACCGCCTCGAACATCCCCCTCCGTCTGCGCCTCGAGCGCGTGGGTGCGGTGCGCGGGGCGTCGGCCTCGGTCTTCGAAGCGGAGTCGCTCGCGCGCAGGCTGGACACCCCACCGCTGACCATCCCTTGGGGCGACTACTACGTCTACGTCTCCCCCGCCGAAGACAGCGATCTCGCGATCTCTCCGCCCGTACAGCTCCGTGACGACGAGAGCGGCGCCGCGCGTGTGGTCACCTTCACGCCCGGCAACCAGGAGCTGCAGATCGCCTACGCGACGAGCTTCCGCACGCTCGAGATCTCGCTGAGGAAGGACGCGGGCGAGGCGCTGACGGAGGCCGCCGAAGCGCGCGACCTGTGGGTGCTCGACGAGACCACGGGCAAGCTCGCCTCGACGATCGCACACACCTGCGTCACCCCGGGCGACCCCCTGAAGTCGACGGTCAGCATTGCGCTCTCCCCCGCGCTCACGGGGCATCGCTACACGCTGCGCGTCGCGCCGGCGGCCGTCGCCTGCAGCGGCTCGACCCAGGTGCGCGCGACGATCGACTTCGATCTCCAGGCGCTCGACGTCGAAGGGCGCGGCGGCAAAGTCGACCTCGCGATCCCGGCAGGTCCGACGCGCACGCGCACCGTGCTCGCCCGCGGCTTGGTCAAAGCGTTCGGCACCGGCGCGCCGGTCGCGGACGCCGACCTGCGCCTGAGGAGCACGACCCTCCACAAGGACGTCGATGCGAAGACCGGACGAGCGTACGTCGTGGTGGACGCGAAGACTCCAAGCGACGGCTCGTTCTTCGCGGAGCTCCTCCCCGGGAAGTACCGCGCGGACATCATCCCCCGCTCGAGCGTGACGTCGACCTCGCGCTTCTACGGCGCCTGTATCGACTGCACGGTCCCCTCGCAGGCGTCGATGTCGAAGCCCGGTGACCGCACCGCCGAGTTCATCATCGACGACACGCCCGAGTTCCGCACCGGCGTGCTCGCGTTCGACATCGCGCGTCGCGTGCAGGTCACCGGCAAGGCCACCGGCTTCGACGGTGCGCTGTTCACCGTCGGCACCTTCGAGGCGTCGTCCTCGACCTCGGAGACGGGCGTGAACCTGCTCGGCGCGCGCCTGCTCGCGCGACCTGAGACGGGACCGCTCTCGATCGTCCAGGACAAGAGCGGCCGGCAGTGGAACGTGTCCCCGGCGCTCGACCCGGCGACCTACGACCTCGTCCTGCGGACGTCGGAGGCCTCCGGGTATCCGTGGCTCGTGCGCCCGCGGCTCGCCGTCCCCGCGGCGGGCACCTTCGATCTCGGGACGATGACCGCGACCGCACCGGTCGTCTTGTTCGGTCGCGTGGTCGACACGGTCAGCAAGCTGCCGATCCCGCGGGCGACGATCCGCGCGCGCGCGCTCGTGACCGGCACCGATCCCGAGCAGCCGCCGCTCGGCGCGGTGCTGGTGGCCGAGACGCGCGCCGACGACAACGGCAACTACCGCATCGTGGTGCCGAGCTCGCTCACGGTGCCCTCGCCGACGACGACGAACGCGGGCCCTTGATCACCGCTCATTTCAGGCCCTCGAGCTTCTTCTGCACGGAAGGCTTGTCGATCGTCCCCTTGGGGGCCGACAGCGCCTTCTCGTAGGCCTTCTTCGCTTCCTTCTTGTCGCCGTTCGCGAGCTCCGCGTCGCCCTTCAGCTTCCACGCGCGCGCGTCGTCGGGGAACGCCTTCACCGCGCCGTCGGCGTGCGCTTCGGCCTTCATCGGCTGCTTCGCCTCGAGCAGCACCTCGACCGCGCGGAAGAGGCCCGTCGGATCCTTGTCGTCGAGCCCGTGCGCGAACCGGAAGCTCTCGACGGCTTCGTCGGTCTCGCCGAGGCCGGCCTGCGCCTCGCCCATCGCGAGCCGTGCGCCGGGATGGTTCGCGGCGAGCGCGATCGCCTGCTGCGCGGCCTTCTTCGCGTCGGGGAACTTCTTCAGCTTCACCAGCGACCACGCGAGCCCCGCCTGCGCACCGGCGAGCTTCGGAGCGAGCTTGATGGCAGTCTCGAACGAGGTCTTCGCCGCGTCGTAACCGCCCGTCGCGAGCTCGAGCTCTCCGACGCGCACGTGCGCACCCGGCCACGTCGGCCGCATCGCCGCCGCCGCCCGCGCGAGATCCCTCGCCTCGACGCCTTCCGGGAGCGCGCGCGAGAGCTCGAAGGAGATCTCCGGCCAGTCGGGATCGAGCTCCTTCGCCTTGCGCAGCGGCGCGATCGCGTCTGCGCGCTTCCCGGTGTCGATCAGATCGCGCCCGAGATCGAGCCACGCGTCGGCGCGCCCGGGCACCGCGGTCGTGAGCGCGCGCAGCTTGGCAATCGCGTCGTCGTGGGCCGGCTTCGCGATGGCGACGTGCGCGCGCGCGAGCTTCGTCTCGTACAGCCCGGCGTCGAGCTTCTCGGCCACCGTGAGCTCGTCCTCGGCCATGCCGATCCGCTCCATGCCGAGCCACGCCTCGGCAGCGCACACGCGCGCGAGCGCCTCGCCCGACTTCCCGACCTTGACCTGCTTGCAGGCGGGGAGCGTCGCCGGCTGCGGCAACGAGGGGTTCGACGAGCCCGAGTCCCACTCGACCACGACGAGCTCGTAGCGCGCGCGCACCGCGTCGTCCTCGCGCGAGGGGCCGATCGCGAGCGACGCCGCGCGCGTGAGCTCGGTCTTCGCCTTGGCGTAGCGCCCGGCACGCCGATACGCGCGGCCGAGGGCGAACGCCGCCGCGAAGTCCTTCGGCTTGGCCTTCGCCTCCGCCTCGAGCGCCGCGAGCTTCGTCTCCTGGGCGCCGGCGGGGAGGGTCACGGGGATGACCATGCCTGCCAGCGCGACGCTCGCGACGGCCACGAGACCCCAGCTCCGCCGAACGTTCTTCATGCCGCGCCTCATCACGTCGGGGTAGCGCAGCCGAGGTCCCTTGGCAAAGGACCGCGCGTTCGCTAACCGCGAGGAGCCGTGCGCACCATCCACTCCCCGAGCGATCCGCTGCCGTCCCCTCCCTTCGCGGTCGGGGGGCGCGTGCTCGCGGCCGACGCCGGGGTGCTCGTCCTCGGGGACGCGTTCGCGACGATGCGCGTGCGGGGCGCAGCGCAGATCGGCGATCTCGTGATCGCGCGGATCACCGGCGCGGACGGCGAAATCTTCGTCGCGGACGTCGACGTCGTCGCGCGCGACCAGCGGACCGACCGCGGCTCGGGGGGCGAGGTCGCCCGGCTCGTCTCGCGCGGCGCGCACCTGCGCATGCGCGCCGTGCTGCTCGCAGCGACGCGCGCATTCTTCGTCGAGCGCGGCTACCTCGAGGTCGAGACGCCGATCGCCGTCCCGTCACCGGGTCTCGACGTGCACCTCGACGCCGTCGAGATCTCGTCGACCCGCGACGGCGCGCGCTACCTGATCACGAGCCCCGAGTACCAGATGAAGCGCCTCCTCGCCGGGGGCATGCCGCGCATCTTCCAGCTCGCCCGGTGCTTCCGCCGCGGGGAGCTCGGCGCGCGCCACAACCCCGAGTTCACGATGCTCGAGTGGTACCGCGCCTGGTCGGACGTCGACGCGATGATCGACGAGACCGAGGCCCTGGTCATCTCCCTCGCGCGCGCGGCACGCGGCGCGGCCGAGCTCGTCGTCGAGGGGCGCACGATCGCGCTCACCCCACCGTTCGAGCGCCTGCCGCTCGCGACCGCGTTCGCGCGCCACGCCGCGATGCGCGAAGACGACGCGATCGCGCTCGCGAGCGACGACGAAGAGCGATTCTTCCGCGTCCTCGTCGACGAGGTCGAGCCGGCGCTCGCCGCGGGTCCGCCGGTGATGCTCGTGGAGTGGCCAGCCTCGCAGGCGTCGCTCGCCCGCAAGAAGGCGAGCGATCCGCGCGTGGCCGAGCGCTTCGAGCTGATGATCGGCGGCGTCGAGCTGTGCAACGGCTTCGGCGAGCTGACCGATCCGCGCGAGCAGCGCGCGCGCTTCGAGGGAGACCAGCGCGAACGCGCCGCGCGCGGGCTCCCCGTATATCCGATCGACGAGCGCTTCCTCGGCGCCCTCGAAGAAGGCCTTCCGCCGTCGTCCGGCAACGCGCTCGGCCTCGATCGACTGGTCGCGCTCGCGACCGGCGCGACGCGCATCGGCGACGTGATGACGTTCCCCGAGGGGTGGCTCTGATGGCGCTCGTCCCGCCGCTCGACTACTCGCCCGACGAAGTGCAGGCGCTCCTCGCGCCGCTCCGCAACGACTTCACGGTCGCGATCTGGAACTGCCAGAACCCCTTCGCCGTCGGCGCGATCATCCGCGTGGCGCACAGCTTCTTGCCGCGCGAGATCGTGATCGTCGGCGACGCGCCGTACTACGCCAAGGCGAGCATGGGGATGCACAAGTTCGAGCGCATCGTCACGGTGGACGACGAAGACGCTTTCTTCGCGCACGTCGACGGTCGCCCGATCTGGTCGATCGAGAAAGACCACGCGACGGTCGGCCTCTGGGAGGTCGAGAGCTTTCCCCGCGACGTGGTCCTCGTCCTCGGCAGCGAGCGCTTCGGCGTGCCTCGGTCGATCCTCGACCGCAGCGACGCGATCGTCGGCATCCCGATGTTCGGCGTGAACCACTCGTATCCCGTGGCGGTCGCCGCCGGGATCGTCTTCGCGGAGTGGGCGCGCCGCCGCTATCGCGGAGACGCGCCGATCACCCCTCCGTGAGCAGCTCAGTACCCCGGCGGCAGGACGACCGCGGTGAACGGCGTCATGTCGTAGGACGACTTGCACGGCCGCTCCTCGCCCGAGCACCACTTCATCGGCCCGTTGAGGTAGGCGGTGTAGAGGTCGTGGTAGCCAGGGAGCACGAACTGGCGGTCGATTCGGCTCGAGCCCCACGAGTTCTTCACGCGGAAGAAGGTGATCTTCGCCTGATCGGAGAGCGCCGCGGCGAGCGCCTCGGGCCGCGTCTCGTCGGTGCCGGCGGGCAACGTGCCGAAGCCGGGCACGTCGGTGATCTCGTAGTCCTCGAGCACGGTCATGTGCCCGCCCTGGCTGCCGACCGTCGAGGGGAGCGCCGCGAAACGCCCCTGGCCGTCGAGCGAGTTGAAGTCGACGAGCCACGAGATGATGACCGGCTTCTTGTCGTGGAGCGCCTTCTGGATGCGCTTCTGGAACGCGCGGCGCGCGGTGGTCGTGCGCGGGTAGCTCGCCTCGCTCCAGGCGTAGGTGCCGACGCGCGTGTCGAGGTCCCAGGTCGACGCCTTGGTGCCGAGGACGTCCTTCACGGTCAGCGTCTTCGTGTAGCCGGTCGACGTCTTCACGCGGCCGACCTGCAGGGCCGTCGGACGCTTCACGAGCCGACCCGCGGTCGACACCGTCGAGCGGTCGAGCGTGCGCGTGACGCTCTTGCCGAACACCGTGTCGAGGTCGGTCACGACCTTCGCGGAGAGCTGCCACGCCTTGTCGAGCTCCGCGCGGACGAGCGCGCGATTGCGACGCGCCTCGCGGGTCGAGAGCGCGCCCGTCTTCAGCGAGACGTTGATCGCCGTGAGGGCGGCCTTCTGGCGCCCGGACATCTCGTTCGAGCTGTCCTCCGGGACGAAGTCCGTCTCGAGGGCGAGGCCGTAGCGAGTCGTGAGCTCCGCGGCGACGCCGTAGCCGCCACCCGTCGAGACCTCACCCTTCTCGAGGTCCTCCGCGACGATGCCCTCGAACCAGTGCCAGTACGTCCAGTACGACTGCGAGAGGTCGATCGCCTGACCGGAGTGCTGCAGCACGAGCGACTCGAGGAAGCTCGCGTGCGCATAGATCCAGCAGTTGCCGATCGACTGCCGCTCGACCGGCGTGTGCGCCACGTTCGTGATCGGATCGGTCGACGCGCCCTCGGGGCCCTCCCACTCGCTCTCCGGATCTTCCTCGGCGGGGACCGCACACGCCGACAGCGTGACGGCGGCACCGAGGCCGAGGACAGAGGCGAACGCGAGCGAACGGAGCTTCATCGAGAGGGCGAGCATGGGTCTTCGGATCTCCTGCCGGACCGGTCTCGGCCAGCGGCGAACCTCTTCTCCCACACATGTAGGCACATGTCACCAACTTTCTTACGAAGGCGCCCGTGCGTCGCAGAGCGCGGCGGCAACGCCGTCCGTTTCCGCGGCACCATCCTCCCGAACCTGCGGAATATTGCGAAGGTTCCGCAGGATGTGGCGCGATTCCGAGGGGCGCCGCCGACACGACACCTGCGAGCTCGGTTTTCCGACGAGCGAAACGTTCGCGCCCTCGCGAACGCGGTGTGACCCTCCGTTCACGCGTTCGCAATAGCGCGAACATCGCAAACGTTCGGCGTGACGTTCGCGAGGTTGGGTGACGTCCGCGACGTGTTCCTGGCGGCGGCCGCGCGACCACGGAGGACGTCCCCGGAGCGGCTCAGACGGTGTCGTCGGACCCTGCGTCGTCGTCGTGCGTGTGCGCGTGCCCGAGCGCGTGGTGCCACGCATGCGTGAGCTCGGAGACGATCGCGTCGATGCCGACGTTCTTCGTCACCTGCGCGAAGACCGTCGGGCCCTCGCCGCGCATCTTCTTCGCGTCGCGGGCCATCACCGCGAGGTCGGCGCCGACGTGCGGTGCGAGGTCGGTCTTGTTGATCACGAGGAGATCGGACTGCGTGATGCCGGGCCCGCCCTTGCGCGGGACCTTGTCGCCGCCGGCGACGTCGATCACGTAGATCGTGAAGTCGACGAGCTCGCGGCTGTACTGGGCCGCGAGGTTGTCTCCGCCGCTCTCGACGAAGAGGAGCTCGGGCGCCGCATCGAGGCCGGCGTCGCGCATCAGATCTTCGAGCGCCATCAGGTTGTGGCTCGGATCTTCGCGGATGGCGGCGTGCGGGCAGCCGCCGGTCTCCACGGCGCGGATCTGCTTCGCGGGGAGCGCCTGGTTGCGCAGGAGGAACTCGGCGTCCTCCTTCGTGAAGATGTCGTTCGTCACCACGCCGAGGCGGTGTCGATCGCGGAGCGCGCGGCAGAGCGCCAGCAAGAGCGCCGTCTTGCCGCTCCCCACCGGGCCGCCGATCCCGATGGTGAACGCGCGCGCGCGGAAGTCGCGGGCGAGCGGCGCATCGCGGTCGGCGTAGTGGCCGGCGTGGTGCGCGCCTGGATGATTCTCGTGGTCACCGCGGTGTCCCATGTCGTCTCCGGTCAGCTGAGGAAGAGTCGCGAGTAGAGGCGGTCGTGCATGCCCTGGTAGAGCTCGGGGAGCGGCGCGGTCCACGTCGCCTCCGCGAGGGGGAGATCGATCGCGAGCGCCGCGGCGAGCTCCGACGCGAGCTCGAACTGGAGCTTCTGCGCGGCGAGCGGTCCGATGATGCCGAGGCGCACGGCCGCCGAGGCGGTGCCCCGCAGCGAGAGGTGGAGGAACACGCGACGTGCGTCGTCGCGCGCCACGCCCAACGCCGCGGTGCACGCGCCGAAGACCGGCGCGTGGTGCATGCTCGAGCCGTTCGACAGCACCCGCAGCGCGGCCACCGCGGACACGTCGAAGACGCGCGCGCACGTGTCCATGTAGGCGCGGCCCTGCGTGCGGCTCGCGCGGTTGCCCACCGCGCCCACGAGGAACGCGTCGCACTCCGCGTCGACACGCAGATAGTCGCCAGCGTGCGCCGCGGCGACGAACGGGAGCGCGCCATGCGCGACGTGGAACAGTTGGTCGCGGAGCCACGCCCGGAGATCACGCACGTCGCGCGCCTGCGCGGCCGCCTCGAGGCCGCCGGAATGCGCGAAGCCGCCTACGGGGAACGCCGAGTCGGCGAGCTGGAGCAAGAGCGCGTCCATCGCGTTCAGAAGAGCGAGAAGCGCTGGGCCAACGGAAGCACGCGCGCCGGCTGCGACGTCAACAACACCCCGTCGGCGCGGACCTCGTAGGTCTCGGGATCGACCTCCATCTTCGGGAGCGCGTCGTTCCATTTCATGTCGAGCTTGGTCAGCCCGCGGCACTTCTTCACCGCGCGCACGTGCTTCTGTAGGTGGAGCGCGTGGAGGAAGCCGTCCTCCAAGGAGCGACGGGAGACGAACGCGATCGAGGTCGCGCCGGTCGCGCGACCGAAGGCGGCGAACATCGGGCGCATGTACTGCGGCTGCGCGGGTGGGATCGAGGCGTTCGCGTCGCCCATCTGTGCCCAGGCGATGAGACCGCCCTTGATGACGATCTCGGGACGCGCGCCGAAGAAGGCGGGCTTCCACAGCACCAGATCGGCGAGCTTCCCCACCTCGACCGAGCCGATGATGTCGCTCATCCCGTGCGCGATCGCGGGGTTGATCGTGTACTTCGCGATGTAGCGCTTGATGCGGAAGTTGTCGTTGTTGCCGGTCTCCTCGGGGAGCCGGCCGCGCTCCGCCTTCATCTTGTGGGCGGTCTGCCAGGTGCGCGTGACCACCTCGCCGACGCGGCCCATCGCCTGCGAGTCGCTGGCAATCATACTAATCACGCCGAGGTCGTGCAGAATATCTTCGGCGGCGATGGTCTCGGGGCGAATGCGGCTCTCAGCAAAGGCGACATCCTCGGGGTCCTGCGGGTTCAGGTGATGGCAGACCATCAGCATGTCGAGATGCTCGTCGATGGTGTTCACCGTAAAAGGGCGCGTCGGATTCGTGGACGACGGCAGTACATTTGCCTCGCCGCACACGCGGATGATGTCCGGCGCGTGCCCACC
>JBKJQC010000592.1:0-3286 GCA_046593995.1 Polyangiales bacterium | reverse complement strand
CGATCGATCACACCTCCGTGCGCGGCGGCGAGGGCGTCGATCCGCGCGGCGGCGGCCTCCTCCTCGCCGACGGCGGGCGCGAGGAGACGACGGTCCAGGCTCTCCTCCGGCCAGTGGAGGAAGTCGCGCCCACCGTGCTCGATCGCGAGCGCCTCCCACAGCGCGTCGCTCGCGAGCCACTCCTCGTGCGCCGCCGAGAAGGTCTCCAGCTCGGCGAGGAATTCCGGCGGGCGTGTCTCGGCCACGAAGCGGTGGACCTCGTCGAGCACGCGGTCCATCGCGTCCCACGCGCGCGTGTGATCCGCGCGATCGGTCACCGCTGCGGCGCTGCGCTGCCGACTGCACACCGCGCGGAAGGTCTCCTCGGAGACGAAGCCTCGCTCGAACAAGGGGCCGACCGCGATCGAGAGGGCATTCCGCGCGAACGCCGCGCCGTTGTAAGGGGATGGATCGTCGCGCGAGACCTGCCCTTGCGGGCCGAGCTGGATGGTGTCGAAGCCGAGCTCGGCGGCCCAGGCGAGCGTCGCGCGCGCACCCCGTCCGTACGGGCTTCCGCGACCGATGTCCTCGTCCCCGACGCTTGGGAAACAGGCGTCGTGGATGCCGAGGACGAGTCGCTCGATCCCGAGAACGCGGAGTGCTTCGGCGACGAGGGTCATCTCGAGAGGTCGATGGGTCGATGGGTCGATGGGTCGATCGGTCAGGAGAGGTAGACCGTAGACCGTAGGCCGCTACGCTTCCACGCGATGCTCCGCGTCCTCCACGATGGTGCGCACACGCGCATTCTCTCGACGCTCTGCACGCGGTGTCCGCAGGGGAGCACCGGGTGTTGCGCGGCGCCGCCGGTGGTCGCTTGGGCCGATCTCGCGCGCATCGTCGTCCTCGGCGGGCGCGATTGGCTGCTCGCCGAGCTGTCGGCAGGACGGCTCCATCCGTGTCCGCGCGGGCTCGCGATCCGCCGGGTGAAGAACGAAGCGGCGGACGCTTTCGACGCTCACGCGCCGAAGAAGTGCACCTACCACGGGCCAGAGGGGTGCACGGTCCCGGAGGATCGCCGCAGCGCGACGTGCAACTACTACGTCTGCGACGACGCGTTCGCGCATCATGCCTCCGAGGAAGGGCGCGGCGAGCCCTCACGCACGAGGAAGCTCCACGATCGGTTGACGATGCAGTACGCCGACTGGGATCTCTTCGTGGGCGCGCGGGTGCTCGAGGCACACCCGTCGGGTCCGAAATGGGACGCGGCGTTCCTCGACGCCTTAGGCGAAGAGCTGCGCGAAGAGCTTCAGCGATCGTCCTTGCGCACGCCCGCGAAGACGGCGAGCGAGAGCGGCCCGAGCTCGACCGACTCACCGGCCGGGACGAGCACCGTCGATACGCGCGAGTGACGTTCGTCCGGCTCCGTGTCGAGCACCCGCTCCCACGAGTCCGCCCAACGGCGGGCCGGGAGGACGAACGCGCTGTCGGTGCGCTCGCCGTTCATCACGATGAGGAGCGAGTCGTCGACGATGCGGTTGCCCTGATCGTCGGGTGACGGGATCGCGTCGCCGCCGAGCAAGCACGCGATGAGCCGCGTCGGGACGTCCCAGTCCTTCGGCGTCATCTCGACGCCGTCGGGGCGGAACCAGGCGAGGTCCTTCTCCTCCGAGTCGAGGATCCGACGCCCCTGGAAGAAGCGGCGACGGCGCAGCACAGCGTGCTTCTTGCGGAAGGCGATGACCCGCTTCGCGAACTGGAGGAGGCCCTTGCGGCGATCGTCGAGGTCCCAGTCGAGCCAGGTCAGCTCGTTGTCCTGGCAGTAGGCGTTGTTGTTCCCCTGCTGGGTGCGCCCGATCTCGTCGCCGGCGACCAACATCGGCACGCCCTGCGAGAGGAAGAGCGACGCGAGGAGGTTGCGCTTCTGGCGCTCGCGGAAGTGGTTCACCACCTCGTCGTCGGTCTCCCCCTCGAAGCCGCCGTTCGTCGAGTGGTTGTTGTCGTCGCCGTCGCGGCTGTCCTCGCCGTTCGCCTCGTTGTGCTTCCGCTCGTAGGTCACGAGATCGTGCAGCGTGAAGCCATCGTGCGCGGTGACGAAGTTGATCGAGGCGTAGGGGCGCCGGCCGTCCCCCTGATAGAGATCGCTCGAGCCCGTGAGGCGGAAGGCGAGCTCCTTCACGTCCTTCGAATAGCCGTTCCAATAGTGGCGGATCGCGTCGCGGTAGCGGCCGTTCCACTCGGTCCACAAGAGCGGGAAGTTGCCGACCTGATAGCCGCCCTCGCCGATGTCCCACGGCTCCGCGATCAGCTTCACGCGCGAGAGCACCGGATCCTGGTGGATGATGTCGAAGAACGAGCTCAGACGGTCGACCGCGTGGAGCGAGCGTGCGAGGGCCGAGCAGAGGTCGAAGCGGAAGCCGTCGACGTGCATCTCCGTGACCCAGAACCGCAGGCTGTCCATCACGAGCTGCAGCGTCTGCCGGTGACGCATGTTGAGCGTGTTCCCGCAGCCCGTGTAGTCCATGTAGTAACGCGGCTGATCGACGACGAGCCGATAGTAGGTCGCGTTGTCGATGCCGCGCAGCGTGAGCGTCGGGCCGAGGTGGTTCCCCTCGCAGGTGTGGTTGTAGACGACGTCGAGGATCACCTCGATGCCGGCGGCGTGGAGCGCCTTGACCATCGTCTTGAACTCGTCGAGCTGCCCGCCCCACGGTTTGCCGTCGTCTCGCTCGGGGGAACGCTCCCGCGAACGTTCGGGGGACGGCCGGCTCCGGGCGAAGCGCGCGTCGGGGGCGAAGTACGCGAGGGTGTCGTAGCCCCAGTAGTTGGTGAGGCCGCGCGCATCGAGGATCCCGTTGCTCACCGAGTGGTGGACCGGCAAGAGCTCGACGGCCGTGATCCCGAGCGTCTTCAGGTGCTCGATCGCCGCGGGGTGCGCGAGGCCCGAGTACGTCCCGCGGAGCTCCTCGGGGATGCGCGGGTGGCGCTTGGTGAAGCCTTTGACGTGCAGCTCGTAGATCGACGTCTCGTGCCACGGGGTGCGTGGCGGACGATCGTCCTCCCAGTCGAACGCGTCGTCGACGACGACGCACTTCGGCACGCTCGCGGCGCTGTCGCGCGTGTCCATCTTCAAGTCGTCGCCGTTCGCGTACGCGAGGATCGGCCCGTGCGGATCGAGCTGCCCCGCGAGCGCGCGCGCGTACGGATCGACGAGCAGCTTGTTCGCGTTGAAGCGGTGCCCGTGGACCGGCTCCCAAGGGCCGTGCACGCGATAGCCGTAGAGCTGCCCGGGCTGCAGCCCAGGGACGTA
>JBKJQC010000588.1:0-2687 GCA_046593995.1 Polyangiales bacterium | reverse complement strand
AGCTTCTCGTCCGCGGTACCGCCCTGCCCGTAGCGATCCTTGCTTCCCTGCTTCATCGCTCCGAGAGAGCCCATGCCGCGGTAGACCTTGTACGTGCGGCCCTGCAGGAGAACGAGGTCGCCGGGGGCCTCGTCGGTGCCGGCGAACAACGACCCGATCATCACGCACGATGCGCCGGCGGCGATCGCCTTGGTGACGTCGCCCGAATATTTCACGCCGCCGTCGGCGACGATCGGCACTCCGTGCTTGTCGCCGACGCGCGAGCAGTCGCGCACGGCGGTGATCTGCGCGACACCGACGCCGGCGACCACGCGCGTCGTGCAGATCGATCCGGGCCCGATGCCGACCTTCACCGCGTCGGCGCCCGCCTCGATCAGCGCCTCGGTCGCCCCGGCGGTCGCCACGTTCCCCGCGATCACGTCGACGTCGGGGTACGCCTTCTTCACGGCGCGCACGGCGTCGATCACACCCTTGCTGTGGCCGTGCGCGGTGTCGACGACGATGACGTCGACGCCAGCCTGGATCAACCCGCGGACGCGCTCGTCACGGTCCGGGCCGGGGCCGATCGCCGCGCCGACGCGGAGCCGGCCCTTGTCGTCCTTGAGCGCGTTCGGATTGCGCTCGGCCTGCATCAAGTCCTTCACGGTGATCAGCCCGACGAGCTTCCCCGAGTTCGGCTCGACGACGAGGAGCTTCTCGATGCGGTGCTGGTGGAGGAGCGTCAGCGCCCTCTCGTGCTCTGCGCCCGGAGGCACCGTCACGAGCTCCTTCGTCATGAGCGCGGCCACCGGCTGATCGAGGTTGCGCTCGAAGCGGATGTCACGCGCAGTGAGGATGCCGACCGGACGATCGCCGCCGCCGTCCGCCACGACCGGGAGCCCCGAGATGTCGTGCTTCCGCATCACCTCGAGCGCCTGTCGCAGGCTCATGTTCGGCGTGATGGTCACCGGATCGAGCACCATCCCGCTCTCGGCCCTCTTCACGGCGAGGACCTGCTTCGCCTGCTCGGACGGCGGGAGGTTCTTGTGGATGATCCCGATGCCGCCTTCCCGCGCCATCATGATCGCCAGGCGCGACTCGGTGACGGAGTCCATCGCTGCGGAGACGAGCGGGATGTTCAGCTCGAGCCGACGCGTGAGCCTCGTCTTCACGTCGACCTGCGCCGGCAGCACTTCGCTGTACGCAGGGAGCAGGAGGACGTCGTCGAACGTGAGCGACTCGCGGAGCTCGTCTTGCAGCATGGGTCTGTCCCCAGGGTCTAGGGTCTAGGGTCTAGGGTCTAGGGTCGAGAGTCGAACCGTGAGCCGTCGGCCGTGAGCCGTAGACCGTGAGCCTCTCGAGAGTGACAAAAGCGCGCGCGGCGAGGCTCGGGTGGGAGCTCTCGCCGCGTGAGCGAATCATCGATTCGCCGCTCGTCAGGTGATCATGCGCTTGAGGCGCTTCGTCTGCTTGCGCTTCAGCTTGGCGCGGAGACGGTTGGTCTTGGTGCGGTTGGTCTTCCGCGGCTGCTTGGAGAGGACGATGTACATTCGCGCACCTAATCGAGAGGCTCGCCTCGGAGGTGAGGCTGTCTGGAAGGGGCTGCGCTCTTAGCGCAGCCACGGCACCCTTGCAACATGCCCGTGAGCCTGAACGTGGATCTGGGGGAGCTTCCGGACGAGCCCGAGGAGCTGTACCGCATCGCGACGCAGGTCAACATCGCGTGCGGCGGGCACGCCGGCGACGCCGCCTCGATGGCGCGCGCGGTCGACCTCGCGGTGTCGTCGGGGGCGAACATCGCCGCGCACCCGAGCTACCCCGATCGCGCGGGGTTCGGCCGAACGACGCTGTCGATCGCGCCCGCCGACCTCGGCCGCGCGGTCGGGGAGCAGTGCCGCACGCTGCGCGGGATCGCGTCTGCCGCTCGTGGTCGCGTCGCCGTCGTGAAGCCGCACGGCGCGCTCTATCACGACCTGGGGAAGGATCCCGCGCTCGCCACGGCGTTCCTCGACGGCGTCGTCGCGGCCCTCGGCAAAGACCTCGCGATCGTCGGGTTTCCCGGCTCGCCGTTCGAGGCTCGGGTCGTGGCGCGCGGCATGACCTGGATCGGGGAGGGGTTCGCCGATCGCGGCTACGACGAGGACGGTGCGCTGCTCGCACGCACTCGCCCCGGCGCGCTGATCCTCTCGCCCGACGACGCCGCGCGACAAGCGCTGGCCCTCTCGAACGAGAGACGGATCGGTACGGTCTGCGTGCACGGCGACACCCCAGGAGCCGTCGCGATCGCGCGCGCCGTGCGGGCCGAGCTCGAGTCCGCGGGAGCGCTCGCGTGAGCCAGGCCGTGCACGCCTTCGGGGACGAGGCCTTCGAGATCGAGGTGGAAGACACCCGAGACGCGCGGCGCGTGGCGGCGGCGCTCGCGCACGTGCACGGCGTGCTCGAGTGCGTGGTCGGCTGGGACCGCGTCGTGGTCCTGCTGTCTCGAGCGCACCCTGCGACCGCCGACGCGTTGCTCGCAGCGTTGGCCACGCAGACCGACGCGGCGCCCCTCGCCGAGCCCCGCACCCACGTCGTCCGCTGCGTGTACGACGGTCCCGATCACCTCGACCTCGTAGGTCCGCGCGTGACGCTCGATGACCTGCTCGACGCGCAGCCCGCAGGTGTCGGCGACGTCGCGGAGATCGGGACCGTCGTACACGCAGCGGACG
>JBKJQC010000415.1:0-4634 GCA_046593995.1 Polyangiales bacterium | reverse complement strand
TGTCCGTCGCGCGAACCTCGAAGGTGTGGCTGCCTTCGCCCAGGCCGCTCAGCGTTCGGGGGGAGGTGCAGGCCGTAAAGGCTGCGGCGTCGACGCGGCACTCGAAGCTCGCGCTCTCGGAGGAGGTGAACTCGAACGTCGCGGTGTTGGACGCGACGAGCGGCGCGGGATTGACGGTAATCGTCACTGTCGGCGCGAGCGAGTCGACCTTCCAACTCCACGACGCGGGGAGGCTCACGTTGGTTGCGACGTCCACGGCCTTCACTTCGAAGGAGTGGTCGCCTTGCGACAGCGACGCGTAGGTGATGGGCCCCGTGCAGGACGTGAAGGCTGCGCCATCCAGACTGCACAGGAAGGTGCCCGGCTCAGAGGCAGTGAAGTCGAAGGTCGCGCTGGTGCTGTTGCTCAGCGCCGGCGGCTTCACGGTGATGGTCGCGGTTGGCGGCTGGGTGTCGGTCGTCACCGAGACCGTGGTCGTGCCGCTGGTGTTGCCCGCTGGATCCGTCGCGGTGAACTGGAGCGTGTGAGGGCCATCCGTCAGCGGCGTCGTCGGAGTGAAGGAGAAGTTTCCGCTCGAGTCTGCGACCACCGTTCCGACGACGACGCCGTCGATGACAATGGTGAGGGTGGTCCCAGGCTCGGCCGTGCCGGTCAGGGTCGGCGTCGCGTCGTTGGGTGTGACGGGGTCGACGACCGGAGCCAAAGGAGCGCCGGTGTCGACGGTCCAGGTGTACGTCACCGTCGGGGCCGGGTTTCCCGCGAGGTCCGTCCCGCGCACGGCGAACGCATGAACGCCGTCCGCGAGAGCGGAGAGGCTCCTCGGCGAGGTGCACGCCGCAAATGCGCCGGCGTCGAGCTTGCATTCCAGCGAGCCCGGCTCGCTCAACGAGAAGTTGAACGTCGCCGTCGTCACGCTGCTCTGTGCCGCAGGTCCGCTGGTGATGGTCACCACCGGCGCGACAGTGTCGACCCGGAATGAATAGCTCGCAGGCGCCGACGGGTTGCCCGCGGCGTCGGTGCCGACCACCGAGAAGGTGTGGTTGCCCTGCGACAGCCCAGATTGCGTATCCGGGCTGGAGCAAGCGACGAACGCGCCGCCGTCAAGGCTGCAGGCGAAGGTCGAAGTCTCGGTGGCAGTGAAGGAGAAGCTCGCCGAAGTGGACGCGCTGTTCGCCGGAGGACCGGAGGTGAACGTCACCGTCGGCGCGAGCGTGTCCACGGACCACGTCCGGGAGGCAGGGGCGCTTTGATTTCCAGCGCCATCCACCGCAACGACGTCGAAGCTGTGGCTCCCATCGGCGAGCGAGCTGTAGGACACGCCGGACGCGCAAGGCGCGAACGCGCCGCCGTCCAGGCTGCAGCGGAAGGTGCCCGTTTCGTTCGAGCTGAACGTGAACGTCGCCGACGCGGAGTTGGTCAACCCGGAAGGCCCCGACGTAATCGTTGCGACAGGAAGCGCGGTGTCGGTCGTCACGGTGACGGAGGTCGACGAGCCTGGGTTGCCTGCCGGGTCAGTCGCCGAGACCGAGATTGTGTGGGGTCCGTCGGAGAGGGGCGTGGTCGGCGTGAACGTGTAGTTGCCAGAGGAGTCGACGACCGCCGTCCCAACGACGGTGCCGTCGATGACGATGGTGATGGTGCTCCCGGGCTCAGCGGAGCCGCTGACGGTGGGGGTCGAGTCGCTCGCGCTGATTGGGTTGAGGGTCGGCGCAGCAGGCGCCACGGTGTCGACGGTGAAGGTGTGGCTTATCGACGCGCCGAGGTTTCCGGCAGGGTCCGTCGCGCGGACTTCGAAGGTGTGCGAGCCCTGCGCAAGGCCCGTGCGCGTGGTGGTGGAGGTGCATGCCGCGAACGCGCCAGCGTCGAGGCTGCACTCGAAGGTCGAGCCGGCCTCGTTCGCAGTGAAGCCGAACGTCGCGTCGGTGGACCTCAGCGGCGAGGCGGGGACACTGGTGAAGCTTACCACTGGCGGAGTCCGGTCAACGGTCCAGCTGTGCGTCGCGGCCGGGCCGAGATTGCCCGCTGCGTCAGTTGCGCGCGCCTGGAACGCGTGCGGCCCGTCAGCGAGACCGCTGAAGCCTTGAGGCGAGGTGCATGCCACGAACGGCGCCGAGTCCAGGCGGCATTCGAAGGTGACGCTCGCCTCTGAAGAGAAGACGAGCGTGGCAGTGGTCAGCTTGGTCTGTGCCGGCGGGCCGCTGCTGATGGTCACCGTCGGCGCGAGCGTGTCCACCGTCCAGGAGTGTGAGTCGGGAGGGCCCACGTTGGTCGCGGTGTCGGTCGCCCGAACTTCGAACGTGTGAGCGCCCTGCGACAGCGATGCGTACCCCTGAGGTGAGGTGCAGGGGCTGAACGCCGCGCTGTCCAGACGGCACTCGAACGTGCTCGTCTCGGATGCGGTGAATTCGAAGCTCGCCGCATCAGAGGCGACCAGCGAGGCCGGCGCGAGCGTGATGGTCGCGACCGGCGCGAGCGTGTCGATGGTCCAGGTGTACGAGACGACCGGGCTCTCGTTGCCGGCGGTGTCACGCGCCTTCACCTCGAAGGTGTGGCTGCCATCGGCGAGAGAGGCGAAGGTCTTCACCGACGTGCAGGCGGCGAAGGCGTTGGCGTCCACGCGGCAGAGGAAGCTTCCTGCTTCATTCGAGGTGAAGCCGAAGTCGGCGGACGCGCTGTTCACCAGCGAAGCGGGCTTCTGCGTGATGGTCGCAGTGGGCGGCAGCGTGTCCGTGGTCACGCTGACCGTGGTGCCCGGCCCTTCATTGCCCGCGGCATCGGTGATGGTCACGACGATGGTGTGAGGGCCGTCGCCGAGCGTCGGCGCGGTGAAGGTCCAGGTGCCGTCCGGGTTGACCGACGCGGTGCCGACGACGGTGCCGTCGATGACGATGGTCACCGTGCCGCCCGGCTCACCGGTGCCGGTGATGGTGGGGGTCGAATCATTGGGCGGGACGGGGCTGACCACCGGCGCAACCGGGGCAGTCAAATCGACGGTCCAGGCGTATGTCGCGGGGCTCGGGTCGACGAGCGCCGCGTTGATTGAACGGACCTCCAGGGTATGGCTGCCCTGGGCGAGGCCCGGGAACGCCTGCGTCTGCGAGCAGCTGGAGAACGTCGCAGCGGAGTCGAGCCGGCACTCGTAGGTGGCCGCGGCAGCAGTCGAGGAGAAGGTGAAGCTGGCGGTCGTCTGGTTCGTCTGCAGCGCAGGCCCGGCGACGATGGTCGTGTCGGGGAGGTTGCTGTCGATGTTCCAGCCGTAGCTGGCCGGGCTCAGGTCGGTGAGGCCCGCTGCGTCGACCGCTCGAATTTCCAGCGTGTGCGGACCATCCGCGAGCATCGAGAAGGTCTGGGGGTCGGTGCAGGCGCTGAAGCCGGCGGCGCCGTCGAGCTTGCACTCGTAGGTGACCGTCGCCTCGTTCGAGGCGAAGTTGAACGTCGCGTTCGAGCTCGAATCATTCGCCGGAGGCGTGCTGGCGAAGGAGGTGTCCGGCCGCGTGAGGTCGACGCTCCAGTTGAAGACCGTCGCGACGCCGGCGTTCCCGGCGGAGTCGGTCGCGAAGACGCTGTAGGAGTGCGCCCCTTCGGCGAGCGAGGAGAACGTCGTCGGGGGCGAACAGACAGCCGCCGGCGCGCCATCCAGGCTGCACGTGAAAGTCGACGAGGCCTCGGACGCCGTGAAGTCGAACGTCGCCGTCGTCGCAGACGTCACCGGGGAGGGCGTCGCGGTGAAGGTGACCGACGGGGGGAGCGTGTCGACGCTCCAGCTGTGGGTCGCGACAGGACCCAGATTGCCCGCGGTGTCGGTCGCGCGAACGGCGAAGCTGTGGGCGCCCTGACCCAGGCCGGTGAAGCTCCGCGGCGAGGTGCACGCCGCGAACGCCGCGCCATCCAGGCTGCACTCGAGCGTCGAGGTCTCCGACGCCGCGAAGGTGAAGTCCGCGGTGGTCGACGCTGAAAGCGCTGCTGGCGCGACGCTAAAGCTCACCGTCGGAAGCGTGGTGTCCACCGTCCAGGTGAACGAAGCGGCGGTCGCGTCCTGATTTCCAGCGGCGTCTGTCGCTCTGACCTCGAACACATGGCTGCCTTCTGAGAGCCCGGTGAAGGTTTTGGGCGTGGTGCAGGAGGTGAAGGCCGCGCCGTCCAATCTGCACTGGAAGCTCGAGCCGCTCTCGGTCGCCGTGAAGGAGAAGCTGGCGCTGGTCGACGAGCTCACCGCTGCCGGGCTGGACGTAATCGTCGTGTTGGGGGCCGTCGTGTCCCAGACAATCGTCACCAGGGACGTGGGAACTTCGACGTTGGTTGCCAGGTCGGTGGCGCGACTCTCCAGCGTGTAGCTGCCGTCCGAGCTCGGGGTGAAGGAGAACGACCACGTCCCGGTGCCCGTCGCGTTCTGGAAGGCGCCGCCGTTCACGCTCACTTGAACGAGCGACACGCTCGACGTCGCATCGGTCGCGGTGCCGCTGACCGCGATGGGCCCTGCGTTGAACCGCGCACCGTCCGCGGGGGAGCCAATCGCCGAGGTGGGCGGCTGCGTGTCCACCGTCCAGGTGAAGCTCGCCGCGGCGCCGGTGTTGAGGACGCTGTCCGTCGCGCGAACCTCGAAGGTGTGGCTGCCTTCGCCCAAGCCGCTCAGC
>JBKJQC010000355.1:0-7477 GCA_046593995.1 Polyangiales bacterium | reverse complement strand
CTGACCGAGGCGACCTTCGTTCGCGTGGACCAGCGGCACCGGTCCGAGCGCGCGCGTGAGCCGGGCGCGATGTCGGATCTCGTTCATCGCGAGGTTGATCGAGCTCTCGACCACGCGGCGTAGGTTCACGCGCTCGCGGACGGCGTCGTCTGCGCGCGAGAACGTCTTCAGATCGTGGACGATCCGCCGCACCCGCTCGGCGCCGTCGCGCGCCTCGAGCAGCTCCGAGAGTGGCTTTCCGGCCTCTGGCACTCGTGACGAGAGCTTGCGGAGCTCGCCGATCGCGAGATCGACGTTGGCCACCACGTACGCGAGCGGGTTGTTGATCTCGTGCGCGACACCGGCGGCCAGCGTGCCGACGGAGGCCATGCGGTCGGCGAGGAGGAGCCGCGCCTGGAGCTCGCGGCGCTCGGTGATGTCCATGATCGCGCCGATCATGCGCACGGCCTTCCCCGACTCGTCGTGGATGACCATCCCGCGGTCGTAGACGTTCGCGTAGGTGCCGTTGCCGCGGCGGAGTCGGTACTCGTCCTCCCAGTGCGCCTCGCCGAGGGAGATCCTCGAGAGGATCCCGTCGACGACGCGAACGCGGTCCTCCGGGTGCATCTCCTCTTCCCACCAGGTAATCGGCGTCTTCGCTCCCGCGAACGTGTAGCCGAAGAGCGTCTTCAGGTTGTCGCTCCAGGTCACGATGTTGGTCGCGAGATCCCAGTCCCACACCGCGTCGTTGGTGGCGCGCGCGACGATGCGGAACCGCTCGTCGCTCTCCTGCAGCTCGTCGTACGCGCGGCGGAGCTTCCGCTCGCGGTCGGCGGCCGACGCGGCGGTGGCCGCGGCGTCCACCAGCCTGCGCGCGACCCGCAGACGCACGCGCGCGAGCGCAGGCACGTACGGGGCGAACAATACGTCGTCGGCACCGGCGGCGAGGAGGTCCGCCGCCAGCGCTGGATCATCCGCGATCGCGACGATCACCTGGGGGACCGCGCTTTCGAGCCCGCGGAGCCCGGCGAGCAAGGCCTCGGCAGGGCCGCGCGCGAAGCACGCACCATCGAGGAACACGACCTCGGCGCGCACCCGTTGCTGTACCTGAAGCGCTTCGTGCGGGCGCGCCGCCTCGACGGCGAGACCCTCGTCCCGCGCTGCGGCCGAGAGATGCTCGACCGCCAGCGGTCCGAGCCCGACGAGGAGCACCGCGCGCATCACCGCAAAGAATACACCTCGCGCGTCTCCCCGGTGCGGAGGTGACGCCCCCCATCCCTCTCACTCAACTCATGCTTGGGTTCCGACGCGGCCATTGGTAGGGGCGCTCGCACATGCTCTCGCGCCTCGCGTTCGCGCTCGTCACCGCTTCGCTGCTTCTCGCCGAGATCACGCTCACGCGCGTCTTCTCCGGGACCATCGGGTACTACTTCGCGTTCATGAGCATCAGCGTCGCGATGCTCGGCCTCGGCGCGGGGAGCCTGTGGGTGACGCTGCGCGGTCCGGTGGCGATTCCGCCGGAAGAACGCGCCGGGCGAGCGGCGTTCCTCCTCGCGCTGACCATGGCGGCCTCGACGTTCGCGTACCTGCGCTGGTACCCGGCGATGGGCGCCTCGCAGTCCGCGCAGATCGCGATCTTCGGCGCCTTGTTCGTGCCGTTCCTCGTCTCTGGCGTCCTCATCGCTACGGTCTTCGAGGCCGCGGGATCGAAGTTTGCGACGCTCTACGCGATCGACCTCCTCGGCGCCGCGGTCGGCTGCGTCTTCGCGGTGCTGCTCCTCGACCACGTGCCCGCGCCGAAGGCGATGTTCGTCATCGCGGCGATCGCGGGCCTCGCGTCGCCCCTCTACTACGTCTCCTCGTTCCGAGCGGGAGAGGGCGGCGACCGCGCGAAGCAGAAGGCTGCCATCGCTGCGGTCGCCCTGCTCGCCGTCTTCGGCGGCGGCGCGATCAAGCTGCGCGACTCCGACATCTTCAAGGCGGAGGTGATCCGGAACCAGAAGTACTACGGCATCGCGCACGACGAGTGGAACGACTTCTCGCGCGTCGTCGTGAAGTGGGGGATGTTCTGCACGTGGGGTCTCTCCGAGACCTATCCGAACCGCCCCGAGCCGCAGTTCGACCTCCTCATCGAGGGCGTCGCCGGCACGCAGATCCAGAAGTTCGACGGTGACGTCTCGAAGCTCGACTTCATGAAGTCGGACATCATGGCGCTGCCGCACTACGTGAAGAAGACCGGCTCGACCCTGGCGCTCGGCGTCGGCGGCGGCTTCGACGTGCTGATGGCGCGCCACTTCGGGAAGGATCCGGTCGTCGGCGTCGAGGTCAACCCGCTCGTCGGCAAGATCGTCAACGACCGCTTCGCGTCATGGTCGGGGCGGCCGTATTACATCCCCGGCATCCACGTGGACTTCGGGGACGCGCGCACGGTCGGGAAGCGCGACACGGCGCAGTACGACGTCGTCACGGTCACCTGGGTCGACTCCGGCGCTGCCACAGGCGCGGGCGCGTTCGCGCTCACCGAGAACTACCTCTACACGGTGCAGGCGTTCCGCGACTATCTCGCGCGCGTGAAGGACGACGGCATCCTCACGTTCATGCGCGCGCGCTGGTCGCCCGAGTACGACGCGATCAAGGGCATCGGCATCGTGGTCGAGGCGATGCGCGGCCTCGGCTTCACCGAGCCCGAGAAGCACATCCTCGTCTCGTCGGTCGCGAGCCCTCACTTCCTCCGCCGCGAGCTCACCCACGTGATGGTGAAGAAGCAGCCGTGGACGCCGGAGGAGATCGCCGTCATCGACGGCGTCCGCACGCAGATGCACTTCGGCGACATGCACACGCCGCTGCGCGACACGGGCGACAAGACGATCACGCGTCTCATCCGCGAGCGCGATCGTCAGGCGCTCTACGCCTCCTTCCCCTTCGACATGGAGCCGAACACGGACGATCGGCCGTTCTACTTCTTCCTCCGTGCGAAGCCGGGGAAAGAGGCCGGGCACGACGTGCAGATCCTGATGCAGTCGATGATCACGATCTTCGTGCTCATCGGCGCGTTCCTCCTCGCGCCGCTGGTGGCGCTCCTCCGCCGCGGCGTCTCACGCCCGGGTGGCAAGGGTGTCCTCGCGCCGACGGTGTACTTCTCGCTCCTCGGCCTCGGCTTCATGCTCATCGAGATGAAGCTCCTGCAGCAGAGCGTGCTGGTGGTCGGCAACCCGACGCTCTCGCTCGCGGCCGTGCTCGCGGCGCTCCTCTTGTCGACGGGCATCGGCGCGCTCATCTCGCAGAAGATCACGATGGCCGGCGACATGCGACGTCGCGGCGCGCAGACGTTCGGCGCGTTGCTCGTCGTCCTGATCATCGCGCTCTTCGCGAGCGAGCGGCTCGCCGACGCGCTCACGGCCAACGTCCTCTTCGTCCGCACCGCGGGCCTCGTGCTCGCGATCGCGCCGCTCGGTCTCCTACTCGGCTGCCCTCTGCCGCTCGGCATGGCGACGCTCCGTGAAGACGACGGCTCCTCGCCGCAGGGGCTCGTCGCGTGGTGTTGGGGCATGAACGGGATGTTCGGCGTCGCGGGCAGCGCGGTGGCGATCTGGGTCGGCATCCACCACGGTCTGCGCGTCGCGTTCTTGCTCGGCGTAACGTGCTACGTGGCCGCCGGGTTCCTCTACGTCTTCGCGCTCGCACGGCGCGCTGCGGCGTAAGTCGTGTCAGGTGACTTCGAGATCGAGCACGTAGCGTCTCTCGTGGCGGGCGGCGTGCTGCACGCCACGGCGGAGCGGTCGCCGTCGGAAGCCGTGCCCCTCGTACATCTTGATCGCGTCGCGGAAGACCACGAGCGTCATCAGCTCGACGAACGTCGCGCCCGAGCTGCGCGCGACGTCCACCGCGGCGGCGAGCAGCGCCTTGCCGACGCCTTCGCCGCGGTGCAGCGGATCGACGAAGAACTTCGAGATCCACGCGGCGCCGCGGGTGCTCGGGTGGCGCGTCACGGTGATCGTGCCGACGACCTCGCCATCGGGACGCACCGCGACGAGCTCGGCGAGCGTGCGGGCTCGCACGACGCCGTACTCGAGGAGCTCGGGGTCGTAGCCCAGGTTGAACGCCGTGATGATCGAGAGCGCGATCCAGCGGAGCGGCGGGCCGTCCTCCGGGCGCGATCGCCGGACCTCCAGCTCGATGGACCGCACCGTCACAGGCCGAGCACCTTGAGCTCCGCGATGTTCACGCGGGAGAACGCCCCGGTCTTGCCGCCCGTTCCGCCTGTGTAGCGGTCGAAGTGCGCGAAGAACGACATGTTGACCGACGTGACGTCGTGCTTGATCACGACCTTGTAGGTCTTGCCCGTGGCCAGTGTCGCGCGCACGAACGACGAGCCCTTCCACGTCGACCATGCGCCGAGGTGCGGCATCAGCAGGTAGCCGCTCGCGACCCGCGTGGTTCCGTCCCACACCTCGACGAGCTTGAGACCGGCGGTGACGCCCGTGTTGATCGCGCCGGCGCCATTGCCCGCGGTGACCTGCAGCAGATAGTCGCCCGTGGTGGGCACCGTGAGGTCGGCGACGAGCTCGTGACCGGCGTCGCCCCAGTTCTCGTAGTGCTGGTAGCCGTGGTTGTTCACCAGCGTGCCACCGGTCGCGGTGAACGAGGTCGGCCCGGTTCCGGCTAGAAACGTTTTGATGCGTGCCGAGCTGGTGCCCCACCAACACGACGGCGGCGAGTGTTGGCCGTGGTTCTTCGACGACGCGAACGTCGCCTCGACGGCGTAGCAATGGCTCGGCGACGCTGCGGTCGCGGTGGTGTCCGTGAAGGACGTGGTGGTGCCGGGCAGATCCGTCGCGACGCGCACGCCGTCGCGATAGACGTCGAACGTGACCTCGCCGGGGAGCTCGCCGTTCGCGTTCCACGTGACGACGAGGTTCGCACCGCCACCGTTGATCCCGGTGATGTTCGGGTTCTTCGGGCCGAACACGTTCTTGTAGTCCGAGGTCGCTGTGACGAGCTTCACGGTGCCGCCGGCGTCCGCCGTGTCGGAGAGCGTGATCTCGACGCGGTTGTCGCTCGCGAGGGCGGTCGCGTCGAGCGGGGCGGTCACCACGGCGCCGTTCACGCGCGTCTCGGCGACCGTGTACGCGCCGGGTCCGACGCTGGTCTTCGCCGGCAGCTTCACGACGACCGTGAGCTTCTTCCCGCGCCAGACGAAATCGTTCAGCGCGATCGAGTCGGCGTTTCCGAAGAGCTCGTGCCGCATCTTCCTCGTGACGTAGGGCGCGAACGCGATCGACGACGGCGTCGTGTCGACGCCGAAGATCACCCCTTGCACGAGCGCGAGGTAGCCCGCGACCGACCACAGCTGCCGCTGCGAGTTCACCACCGGCCCCGAGTACGCACCGTCCTCCACGTAGGCACGACCGGAGACGATCTCGAGGTTCTCCATGTTCGAGAGGTTGAGCGCCGCGCCGCGCATCAACGACCACGTCGCGAGATCGACCGCGGCGTCGTTCCGCACCTTCCGCGCCGCGCGCGCGTAGTACGCGGTCACGAACGGCCACATCGCGCGGTTGTGGTAGATCGCCGTCTCCTTCTGCTGCGGCCAGATCCCCGGCACGCCGCGGGCGAGGACGGGGTAGCTCGCGATCGCCTCCTTGCGCTCGCTGTCGGTGCCGACGCCGTGGAGCACGGCGAGCGAGGTGCCGAGCGCGTCGAAGCGGCGCACCGGCGCGGGATCGAGCGTGGTCGTGATGAAGGTCGAGAACTGCTTTTCGGAGGCGAGCCAGAGCTTGCCGCGGATCGCGGTGCGGAGCGCGTCGGCCCACGGCTGGTACTTCGCGACCGTCGCCGCATCCGCCTTCTCCGAGGCGATCGCGATCACGCCGTCGAGGATCGCGAGGTGCGCGACGTTGGTCGACAGCGACTTCGACATCCCGAGGTGCACGGTGTCGCTCTCGGTCCAGCGCGGGTAGCTCTGCTCGCGCCAGTCGAGGAAGGACTGCTCGCCGCGATACAGGCCGTCCTGCGGATCGAACACCACCTTGCGGTCGTGCTCGACGGTGTTCTTCATCGCGTCGTAGGCCTTGTCGCGGAAGGCGGCGCGCTCGGCTCCCGAGAGCCACGTGAGGAGCTCCATCGCGCCGAGCGACCACACGACGCGATCGGTCGACACCGGGTACGAGCCGCCGGAGCCGGTGTCCTGCACGATCTGCGTGTCTCCGCCGCCTCGGCGGTCGGAGAGCTTGAACTCGAGGGAGTTGCGCGCACGGATCGGATCGAGCGCGCCGAGCCCGAGGTGGACCGAGTACGCCGTGTCACGCGTCCAGACGTAGGTCCAGAGGCGGCCGGTCTCGAAGCAGCCGCCGGTCGGGCAGGCGATCGCGGCGCCGTTCTCGAACCCGCCGTCCTTGATCGCGGCGACCGAGTTCTCCTTCGCCTCGTTCAGGGCGAGCGCGTAGAGCGCGTCGAAGAGATCGTTTCGCGTGCGGACGAACGGATGCTCGGCCGCTTCCGTGATCGTGCGCGGGCTCGCGGGGAGCGATTCGCGACGCGGCGCGGTGGTCGAGAGGAAGTACGAGCGGCGGCACAGCGCGGCGCTCACGCCGACGGTCGCCTCGTCGCTGCCGTCGACGAGCTTGTTGGTCGCCGCGGCCCCGGTGCCGGTCGCGAGCACGCACGGGAGCGACGGCGTCTCGCCTGTCGTGTCGCTCTTCACGTCGAGCGTGGACACGTCGCTCGTATCGCTCACGTCGCCGACGCTCGCGTCTTCCGCGTCGCTCGCGGCGTCGGTCACGCTCGAATCGACGCCGACCTCCGCGCCCGTCTCCGGGAGATCGCCCGGCTCGGACACCTCCGGATCGGACGAGCAGGAGACCAGCAGCGATGCGAGGAAGAGTCGTCCGAGCGTACGCACGGACCGAAGCGTAGTCTGCCGAGGGTCAGCCGACGACCGATGCGAGGCCGGCGAGCGGATCTTCGTCCCAGCTCGCACCGAACGCCTCGTCGAGCGCGCTCTCGAAGTCCGAGTCGGGCTCGTCCTCGTCACGCGCTGCGGCAACGGCCGCGATCGCCGGGAGGATCTCGCGGATCGACTGCACGATGGCGCGCACGTCCTGCGACGGAACGGTCGCGGTGGCCGCGATCACCCACGTCTTGCCGCCGTGCTCGACCGTCTCGACGATCACGCCGAGCCGCGGCAGGAACTCCGCACGACGCACGCGCGTCTCCCGCGCGGCCGCGGCCGCGAACGGCGCGAGCTCCTCGGCGGCGTGCCGATCTCCGGCCGAAGCGAGCAGCGTCCCCTGCACGTCGACGAGGGCGACCACGTCGAGCTTGTGATTCGCGCGCACGACCGCGAGGTGCAAAGCGAGCGTCGTCGCGCCGTCTTGCGCCGTGGATTTGATGCGCCCGAGCGCGCTCATGCTCGAGATCGGGGGACGCGACGAGCGGACACGGAGTCGCGTCTCGGAGACAGGGGCAGGGGTGAAGCTCGTCGGCTCGGAGTGCGCGG
>JBKJQC010000168.1:0-5140 GCA_046593995.1 Polyangiales bacterium | reverse complement strand
GTGCGTTCCGGCCGGTGTGTCCTGCGTCGGCGGGGCGTGCACCGCCGACACCGATTGCACCACGAACCATTGCTCGACGGGGGGGACGTGTTGCAAGACAGCCTGCAACGGCTTCTGCAACTCGGCGGGCACCTGCCTGCGGAATCTCGGTGCGACCTGCACCGCAGGCACCCAGTGTGCTTCCGGGAAGTGCACGGACGGCGTGTGCTGCAGTTTCGCGGACTGCGGCGTGTGCGGGTTCTGCGGCACCGCAGGGAGCTGCGTGGCGCGCACGGGAACGCCGGATCCGGGGCAGAGCTGTCCCCAGGACACGCCGACGAATGTCTGCTCGCAGCACATGTGCAACGGGTCGAACACCGCTTCGTGCGCGGCCTACGTCGGGAGCTCGACGGCATGTGGCGCAGGCGCATGCGTACGAGACGCGGGGTCGGGACTGTGGTCGTACCAGGCGACCGGCACGTGCAACAACGGCCTGTGCTCCGCGACGAGCACGCCGTGCGGCGCGTATGCGTGCGCGGGTTCGGCGTGCAAGACCACGTGCGACACCAGCGCGGACTGCGGCGGAAACGGCGAGTTCTCGTGCTCGATCGGAAAGCAGTGCGTGTCGTCCGGATTGCAGGGCGCGCCCTGCGCAGGGCCCACGTGCGCCGGAGGCCTCACGTGCGTCGAGGGGTTCTGCTGTGGCTCCGCGACGTGCGCGACGGACGAGACCTGCGCGGGTCCGCTCACGACCGCGAAGGGCACCTGCAAGAAGAGCAAGGGCGCGCAGTGCACAGCCCACGCGGACTGCGGCACCGGGTTCTGCGTCGACGGCGTCTGCTGCGACAAGAGCTGCGACGGACAGTGCCAAGCCTGCGACGTCGAAGGAACGAAGGGCACTTGCAGCAACGTCGCGGGCGCGCCGCGCGGGACGCGGGCCCCGTGCACGACCGTCGCGACCGACCCGTTGTGCGCGTCGCGCTGCGACGGCTTCACCCCGAACGCCTGCGCCTATCCCACGGCGAGCACCGCGTGCGGCACCGCGAGCTGCGCCGGCGGCACCGAGACGCACCTCTCGTCGTGCGACGGGAAGGGAGGCTGCGGCGACACCCCGCGCGACTGCGCGCCGTTCGCGTGCGCGGCCAACGCGTGCGTCACCAAGTGCACGAGCAAGGCAGATTGCGTCTCGGGCTTCACCTGCAACACGACCGGTGCATGCGTCCCGGTGGCGGGGCTCGGCGATCCCTGCAACCCCGCCGGCGCGAAGACGTGCAACGAGGGCCTTTCGTGCGTCGGGAACGCCGCCGGAACGTCCGGCTACTGCTGCGAGAAGACCGCCGCCGAGTGCGATTCGACCAAAGGTTTTTCGTGCGCGATCGCAGGGAAAGAGGGGCAGTGTCTGCGGAAGCAAGGCATCGCCTGCGTGGGAGCCGCCGACTGCGGCAGCGGCCGGTGCGTCGACGGAGTCTGCTGTGACTCGGCGTGCACCGGCCAATGCGAGGCGTGCGACGTCCCCGACGGCGACGGTAACAAGGGAAAGTGCACGCCGGTCGCAGGCAAGCCGCATGGAGCGCGTGCTGCGTGCAGCGCTCCGGCCAACGAGCCGTGCAAGGCGGCGGCGTGCGACGGGATGGAGACGACCATCTGCAAGGCCTACGTCGGCACGGCGACCGAGTGTCGCGCCGCGAGCTGCAAGGATGGCAAGCTCGAGCCTCGCGCGACGTGCGACGGCAAGGGAACATGCTCCACGCAACCCGCGGTCGAATGCGGCGGCTTCGCATGCGCCGACGCCACGGCTTGCAGGACGACGTGCGCGGCTGCCGCCGACTGCGTCCCCGGCCTGAGCTGCGACCAGAAGACGCGCACCTGCGTGAAGATCACCGCGCGCTGCGAGGGCGATGTATCGATCAACGATACCGAGGGTACGCGGCAGGAGTGCGCGCCCTATCGCTGTCTGCCGAACGGTGCGTGCGCGACGTCGTGTGCCAGCTCGTCGGAGTGCCAAGCGGGTTTCCTCTGCGGCGGCGCGCGATGTGAGCCGGCGCAGCCGCCGACGGAGGAAGCCGGCGGATGCACGGTGTCCCGAACAGCCGGGACGAGCGCGACGGGATGGCTCGCCGCGATGGCGTTGGTCGCGACGCTCGCGCGTCGGCGAAGCGCGCGAACGCGTCCCTCCAACACGGAGTGGTGACGCAATGCCCGCCGAGCGCTCGCGTCGACTTGCGCTCTCGGAATCTCGACTTCCAGGCGACGACGCTCTCGCATGCGCGAGCCTCATGGCGGTCGCAGCGTGCGCGCGGCAGCACTTTTTGGATCCTCCTCGCCTCCCCGCCTCCCTGTGAAGCGACGGCTCTGCGGCGTCGGCGGCCAGGCGGCGAAGCTGCGCGACAGGCGATCGTCGAGAATCGTGCTCGCCGATTTTAGGGTCGATCCCGCCGAGGCAAGAGCGCGTGCACTGCACTACACTGCGCGGTCGTGCGACACGGAATGCGAGCCGGCGATCGAGCGTTCCATGTGCGGATGCGGTCGATCTGGCTCGTCATCGCCGGAGCCCTCGGCTGCGGGGGCTCGCCCATCATCGCCCCGACGTCCGCGGTGCTGGTCGCGAGCGGCCTCCAGCTCCGCCCGCTCGCGCCGGAGATCCACCTCGAGGTGACCGAGGCGCGCGCGCCGGTGATCGCGGCGTTCAACGGCGACGAGATCGCCGGCACCTTCTCCATCGCCGAGCACGCGACGATCGCCGAGAAGGGCGTGGCGCGCGTCGAAGGCGACAAGGTCGTCGCGATCGCTCCCGGCGAGGCGAAGCTGCACTTCGAGAGCGAGCTCGGCGTCGTCGAGGTCCCGATCGTCGTGCACGCCGCCGCGCCCACGGGTCTCGTCGTCGACGGGGTGCCTCCCGCGCGGCTCGGCGAGCCCGTCGCGGTGAAAGCGACGCTCTCGTGGGCCGAAGGCCCGAGCGACGCGACCTACGACGTCACTTGGTCGACCGACTCGCCGAACCAGCTCCACGTCCCGGACGCGATCACGGCGCGCGGGTGGGTCGTCTCCATCGACAAGCTGGGCAACAAGACGACCGCGGTGCTGCGGGCGACCTACGGCTCCCTCGTCGCCGAGACGCGCGTCGCGCCGAGCAACCAGCCGATCACCGGCATCGAGATCCGCATGGCGTGGTCGTGGATCAACCGCCGCCGCTTCGGCGCCTTCGCGCACTACGAGGACGGCCAGGAGCGCGAGATCAGCGCCGGGTGCCTGTGGAGCGTCGAAGGGAAATCCTGGCGCGCCGCGAAGGGGGACGCGCCGCTCGGCCCCTCGCTCCGGGCCGACGAAGTCTCGTGGCAACGCATCGCGACCTGCACCATCGCGGGCGTGCGCGGTAGCGGCAGCCTCTTCTCGCCGTGAGGTGTACGCTCGCGCGACGATGAAGCTCCCTCCGCCTCCTCCGATGAGCGGTGCTGCCCTCCGCGCCCTCGTGGCCGCCGCCGAGGCTCCCGGTACGGGCCTCTTGGTCTACACCACGATGACCAAGCAGATGGGCATCGATCTGCTCGAGGACGTCCCCGACGACGGCGAGCCGCTCCCGCTCGATCAACGCCCGCTGCGTCTGGTGCGCAAGGCACCCTCGCCGTCAACTTCGGGAGAGTCGCGATGAGCACGCTCCCGACGGTGAGCTCTCTCGCGGCGATGCTCTCGAGCAAGCGCGCGAGCTCGGTCGAGCTCACGAAGCGCGTGATCGAAGCCGCACGCGCGGCCGGACGCTCGACGCCGAACCACAATCCGTTCGTCGTCATCGACGACAAGGTGGCGCTCGCGGCCGCCGCCGAGGCCGACAGCCGCCGCGCGAGAGACGCGCTCCGTGGCCCGCTCGACGGCGTGCCGATCGCGATCAAGGACGAGATCGACATCGCCGGATATCCGACGCGCAACGGCACGGCGTACAAGACGGAAGCGCCGAAGATGGAGGACGCGTATCTCACGGCGCGGCTCCGTGAGGCGGGCGCGGTCATCGTCGGCAAACTGCACCAGCACGAGAACGGCCTCGGCGGCACGGGCATCAACCCGAACCAGCCGGTCCCGCGCAATCCGCACCACGACGACTACGCGCCGGGCGGCTCGTCCTCCGGCTGCGGCGCTGCGGTCGCTGCAGGTCTCGTCCCGCTCGCCATCGGCGCGGACGGCGGCGGCTCGATCCGCATCCCGGCGGCCTTCTGCGGGATCTTCGGCATCAAGCCGACCCTCGGCCGCACCTCGCGCCACGGCACGGGGTTCGATCAGGGCACGCTCGCCGTGGCCGGGCCGCTCGCCAGCAGCGTCGACGATCTCGCGCTCTTCCTCAGGCTGACCTCCGGCATCGACGAGCGCGACGAAGCGATGCGCGGTGCTCCGCCGTTCGACGTCGCCCTCCTCGACAAAGCGCGTCTGCACGACTCGAGAGGCGGGGGCAAGGTGCGCATCGGCGTGGTCCCGAGCGAGCTCGCCGACGCGGACTCCGCGGTCGCGCGCGCGTTCCAGGACGCGCTCGAGCACCCCGCGATCCGCGACGCGATCGAGATCGTCGAGCTCCGCATCCCGCTCCTGCCGATCGCGCGCTCGATCGGCTACGTGTGCTTCGGCGTCGAAGCGTCGGCCTCGCTGCGCGACGATCTGATGACGAACCGGCAGCGCATGGGCCTCGACATCCGCCTCTTGATGGCGCTCGGCGAGCGCATCTCGGGACAGACCTACCTCCACGCGCAGCGCCTCCGCGCGAAGCTCCGCCGCGAGGTCAACACGGCCCTCGCGCAGGTCGACGTCCTCGCGTTCCCCTCGACCGCGTGCACGGCCCCCCGCGTGCGCAACGGCGCCGAGACGACCGGCGAGATCGACGACGTCGGTACGCAGAAGACCGCGCGCTACACGTTCATGGCGAACGTGTGCGGGCTCCCCGCGGCGAGCATCCCCGTCGGCGTCGACAACAACGGACTGCCGATCGGCCTGCAGCTCGTCGGCGCCGCCTTCGAGGAAGACCGCGTGCTGCGCGCAGCGTGGGCGTTCGAGCGCGCCGGCGTCGCGAAGTGCCCCCGCGCACGCCACGCGGTCGACATCTTCGGCTGAGCCTCGAGAGGTCTAGGGTCTAGGGTCTAGGGTCTAGGGTCGAGAGGGAGAGGGAGGGGAGAGGGAGAGG
>JBKJQC010000167.1:0-18413 GCA_046593995.1 Polyangiales bacterium | reverse complement strand
GTGTAGAGCCGATCGGGCTCGAGCCGATCGAGGCCCGGAACATCGGCGGGTACGTCGAACGCGCGCGTGTGATCCGCGTCCGGCCGGGTGCCGAAGCTCAACACGGCCCGCACGGCGGACTCGCTCGGGAGCGCCATCGCGGGCCGGATCTCCACCTCCAGGCGCTCGGTGTCGCGCGCGCGCACCCACAACCGCGCCGACCGGGTGCCGACGGCGCCGACGGCGACCAGATCCGCTTCGTCGTGCGCCGTCATGGGGTGCTCTCGAAGATGCCCGAGCAGAGCATGCATCGCGGGCATCGGACGGTCATGTCCGGTTTCAGCACGTGGCAGATCGTCGTGCTCGTCTTCCTCGCCGCTGTGGTCGGGTGGTTCCTCGCCGCCGCCTTCCGCAAGGCCAGACCAGACGCAGGAGACGCACGCGCGACGACGCCGTCGCGCGAGCCCCCGATCCTCTGAAGGTCTCGGCTAGAGGAAGAACGAGAGACCGATCGACGCGTCGATCGGGTGACCGAGGCGCATCGTCAGCGCGATGTTCTCGGTGAAGTGGAAGCGCCCACCGACGAAGAACGTGAAGTACACGTTCGTCTTGTTGCCGTAGTAGCTGCAGTTCAGGTTGTTGGCGACGCAGTACGGATCGTCGCGATACATCGCGTGGCGGATCGTGAGACCGGGCTCGCCGAAGACGCTCCACTTGTCGGTCAACCAGAAGTTCCACTGCATCGTCACCGGGAGATGCAGCGCCCAGAACGACGAGTCGTAGTTGCCGTAGTAGTTGGAGCAGGCGTTGTTGCCCTTGCCGCACCAGTAGCCGTAGTTCCGGTACCCGGAGTGGCGCATCATGTCGGCGCCGAACGAGATGGCGACCGAGTTGTTGATCTTCTTGATGAACCCCGGCGACATGATGGGGATCGAGAAGCGGACGCCCGGTCCCCACGCGTTGCCGCCGTAGTCGAAGAGGCCGAAGAACCCGAGGTTCAGCTTCGGCTCGATCTCGACCTTGTACTTGGGCGGGTTGGGATCCTTGATGATCGAGGTGGCGGAAGCGTCGGCCGCGGTGAACGTCACGGCGGCCACGACACACGCGAAGACTGCAGCAAGGCTTCGTGATGCGATCATGCCCGTCCATCATAGAGACTATCGACGTGTCGCGCGCACGCGATCGCGCGAGGCGCGGCGCGACCTGATTCTTCTGCTGTCCCGCGTCCTCACGTGAGGATCGCGGACCGCGGAAGACGCGTCACTGCTTCTTCGGCGCGAGACCCGGCACGCCGGGCTTGCCGAGCGGCTTGAGCACACCCGGCTTCGGCGCGGCCTTCGGCGGCGGATCCATCGGCTGGATGGAGGGCGGCTTCGCCTTCGGCTCGATCGGCTGGATGACGTTCGGCTTCGGCGTCTCGGGCTTCGCGGCCTCGGGCTTCGGCGGCATCGCGCCCGGCTTCGGCTCGATCGGCTGGATGACGTTCGGCTTGGGCGCGACCGGCGCATTGGCGCTTGGAGCGTTGGGAGCGTTGGGAGCGGCGGGCGCGATCGGCTTGAACGCGTTCTTCCCGGGCGCCGCGATCGGCTCGAACTTCGGGCCCTTCACCGGCTTCGTCACGAGCGTGATCGGCGCGACGACCTTCGACGACTTCCCGTGATCGACGATCGAGACGAGGCCCTTCTTCGTGCTGAGCGTGAGCTTCGCGCCGGGCGCCATCGCCGCGGTCAGCTTCGGTAGCTCCACCTTCTCGACGGTCTTCCCCTTGTCGAGGACGAGCTCCACCTTCTGCGCGCTCGCCGCGCCGCCGATGAACGAGAGCTTCTTCCCCTTGCCGTCGATCTCGACCTTTTCGGTCGGCGAGGACTTGAGCGCGACGCCCGTCATCGTGGCGGAGAACTTCTTCCCGATGATGACGACGTCGTCCTGCTGTCCGTCCGTGCCACGCATGCTGAGCGTGACCTTCGTCTTCGCGGGGAAGATCAGGACCGGCGGCATGTTCGAGGAGATCTTCCCGTTGCCGCGCATGATGATGTACGTCGCGCCCGGGATCTCGTTCACGAGCTTCCCGTTCTTGATGCCGAGCGTGTGGCCGGCCTCGTCCTCGACGGAGAGCTGCGACGCGCCGCGGCCGCCCGGGAGGACCATGACGTCGTCGTCCTCCGGGATCTCGGGAGCCTCTTCCGCCGGCTTCTTCTTCTTCTTCTTCGGCTTGGGCGCCTCTTCCTCGTCCTCGTCGTCCTCGTCGTCCTCGTCGACTTCGGGCTCGTCCTTGGGAGAGGGCTTCGCCTTGGCCGAAGATCCGCCGCCGGTTGCGAACGGACACGCCATGCTGTTGCGCGAGCTCTGCGGGATCAGCTCGATGCGCGGCGAGTCCTCGTCGCCGCCGTAGGTCGACGGCGTGTCGTCCGGGTTCGTCGCGGCGTCGTCGTAGCGCCACGTGTTCTTCGACTTGTCGAACTCGACGTGGCGCAGCTTGCCGGGCGAGTTGTTCTCGTAGACGTAGACCCAGAAGATGTCGTCCCCGCGGTCCTCGACGGCGTAGGGCGCGATCGCGTGACCGCCCATGCCGTCGGCGCGATAGATCCCGAGGACATAGGTCTCGCTCTTCTTCTTGAAGGCCGTGACCAGCATCGACAGAATCTTGTTCGGCTGCGCGCGCACCGTGGCCTTCGCGACCGAGGGGCTGAGCTGCGTCACCGCCCAGTACGCGAGGTAGCGCTCGACCTTCTTCTTCTTCTCGAGCGAATAAGGCTCGGAGGAGCCGAGCGAGTCCGGATCGTCCTCGCCCGCATGGAGCCGCAGGCTGCCGACGCTGAAGCCCTCGCAGTGCCCGCCGCCGAGGAGCTTCCCCGCGCGGTCGAGGAACGCGGCTGCCCCTGCCTTGAGCGTGCACTCCTCGTCGTCGCCATCGCCCGCGCAGACCGCCTTGTCGCCGCACATCTTCCGCAGATCCTTCGGACCGAGCGGTAGCTGATCGGGGTTGTGGAGCGAGTAGTTCGCGAACCCGAACCCGTTCGGCTTGGGCCGGAACCCGAGATCGGCGACGAACGTCTTGCCCTCGAGCGACTCGATCGAGTCGTCGTCGCCACCCGCGCTCTTCTTCTTCTTCTTCGATTTCGCGCCCTTGAACCCGGGCTCGCCCTGATCGCCACCCTCACCATCCTCTGCGGAGGTCTCTTTCTTGGCGCCCTTGCACCCGGTCGCAGTGGACCCGGTCGTGGCGAGGAAGACGACGGCGAGGGCGAGGAGGGGGTAGCGGGGCATCTTTGACTCGGTGAGGGGTCGCGGGCGTGCGTGCTCGCGTCAGACGGACGAGGAGCGTGAACGTGACAAAGGGGGAAGGAGGGCGCAATCGGGACGGTAGAAACCGGGGCCGTATCGCACCAACGGCCTCCGCGTGATTACGCTAGCGCTGTGTTTGCTCGCCGGAGGTCGTCCACCTCCGTTCCGCGTCCACGAGCTTGCGAGTGAACGTGAACGTGCCCGTGAGACGTGAACGATCGTACTGCGATGCGAGTCGCTACAAGCGCTCCAAGAGCCGCTCGATCCGGAGCATGCCCTCGAGATCATTCTTCCGATGCGCATGATCCATCGCCGCGAAGAGGTTGGTCTGTTCGGTCGAGAGACGGCGTGGATCGCGTTCGAGGAGCTCGAGGTAGTGCTCGAACACGCGGTCGGGGTCGCCCGTGGTGAAGCGGGTGACGGCGTAGCGGACGACGGCGTGCAGCGTGTAGCGACCTCGCAGCGGCTCCTGCACGAGACGGAAGCGCAGGAGCGGCCCGAGCGCCTTCGTGGTCGTGCGCGCGAGCTTCGCGATCGATGCGCCGTCGACGTGATCCCCTTCCATGTGCGCGAGCGCGCCGAGCACGCGACGGCTCGTCACCGGCAGCCGCGCCCACGCCCACTTCACGAGCAGCGCGACCTCCGGGAGATCGTCCTCGTGATCGATGACGCGCACGCGCCCGACGCCTTCCGCCTCGAGGTAGGTGCGGAGCGCGTCGGCGGAGGCCTCGCCGGATGCCACGATCGCGTCCGCGATGTCGAGCGCGAGCGGGTTCCAGCGCAGCGTCTTCGTCAGGCCGGACACCCGCGGGAAGGGCGCGCGCCCGGTCGTCACGTTCGGCGGCGTGACGGGGTACACGAGCACACCGGCCAGCAGACACCTCCGCGCGGTGATGAGGAAGGTCACCGGCGTGTCCGAGAGAGCGTCGAGCAGGCGCGCGATCGCGCGATCGTCCTCGTGGTTGTCGAGCACAATCAGCCTCGGACCGTGCGCGACGAAATACGCACGGAGCGCCTCGACGCGCGTCTCGCGATCGCGCGTCGTCCCGAAGCGCAGCGCGAAGATCTCGAGCAGCGTCTGGTAGTCCCACACCCCGACCCGGAACCAGTGGATGCGATCTCCGAACCGGCGCGCGACGCGGTGGCCGAGGGCAGCGGCGAGCACCGACTTGCCGCTGCCGCCGCCGCCGACCAGAGCCATCCTCGTTGCGCCTGCCTCGAGCGTGTGCACGAGTGTGCGCAGCTCGCCGACGCGGCCCTTCAAGCTCGGAGGCGGCGGCGGAAAGAAGTCCCGGAACGCGCGCGTGCTCTTCGCAGCAGCGTTCCCGGCAATCCCAGCGCTTGCGCGAGCGGCGCGTTCAGGAGGGCGTTCAGGGCGCACGAGCGACGTCGTACCGCGGCGCCGCGTTGGGTCCAATGTTAGGATGCTCGCGGAGGATTCTCTGCTCGCGAGCGACCGCTACGTAGGACTGATCCTCGGCGAGAAGTACCGCGTCGTGCGGTGGATCGCCGATGGAGGCATGGGCACTGTGTTCGAAGCCGAGAACACGTGGACCAAGCGTCGCGTCGCCGTGAAGATCCTCGATGCGGAGGTCAGTCGCCAGCCCGATCGCGTGCAGCGGTTCGTCCGTGAGGCTCGCAGCGCCACGCGCATCGAGCACCCGAACATCGTCGACGTGCTCGACATGGGCGAGGACAAGCCGACCGGCGCCTTCTTCCTGGTGCAGGAGCTCCTGCGCGGTCGCGACTTGCACCGCATGCTGCGCAACACGCCAGGTCGCAGGCTCGAGGCCGATCACGCGCTCTCGCTGCTCGTGCCGATCATGGAGGCGCTCGAGGCTGCGCACGCGCTCGGCGTCATCCACCGCGACGTGAAGCCGGCGAACATCTTCCTCGCGCAGCAGGGGAACCACGTCGTCCCCAAGCTGATCGACTTCGGCCTCTCGAAGCTGCTCACCCGCGATCCGCGCGACAAGGGGGCCACGACCGGCAGCGGCATGCCGCTCGGCACGCCGCACTACATGTCCCCGGAGCAGGCGCGCGGTGAGCGTGAGCTCGATGGGCGGAGCGATCTCTGGTCGATCGGCATCGTCCTCTACGAGTGCCTCGTCGGGAAGGTGCCGTTCGAGGGGCCCACGCACGCCGCCGTGATGATGCGCGTGGCGAGCGAGCGACCGCGCGCCGTCGACGAGCACGCGGACGTCCCCGCGGAGCTCGCGGCGATCATCCATCGCGCGCTCGAACCCGATCGCGATCGTCGCTGGGGGTCGATGACGGAGCTCCTCCACGCGGTCCGCGAGTACCAACGTCCGGTCATCGGTCTCGTGGCGTCCCCCACCGCGCTCTCCGGCGCGATGCGCGCCGTGACCGCGCTCCCCGAAGACACCTTCGAGGTCGACGACGATCTCCGTCGCGCGGCGACCCGCGGTGCGCTTCAAGTCGTGCACGCGCCGACCATGGTGGAGCGTCTGTCCTGGCAGCCGCACACGCCGCCGCCGCCGCCGCCCGTCAACTCCGTTCCGTTGCGAAAGCTGCGCGCGGGGAAGCTCCGTCTCGGCGTCGTGATGGTCGGGTCGTCGGTCGAAGGGCGCAACGCGCTCCGCAAGCTCTCGAAGGTGATCGGCGACGACTTCCACATCGCCGTCGCGCACGGCTACTCCCACCTCGTCGACGCGCTCGCCGATGGTGAGCTGGAGCTCGCGTGGCTCCCGCCGGTCGCCTACGTGCGCGCCGCGCGCTCGGGCGCCGCGCGCCTGATGCTCACGCTCGAGCGCGACGGACGGCGCTCGTACGCCGCCGCGCTGGTCGGCCGCGCGACCGACACGCCGACGCTCTCCGACCTGAAGGGGAAGCGCGTGGCGTGGAGCGATCCCTGGTCCGCCGCCGGGTACCTCGTCCCGCGCTGCATGCTGCGCAACGCGGGGATCGAGCCCGATCGCACGTTCGCCGCGCAGTCGTTCCACGACTCCTACGAGGCCGTCACCCAGGCGCTGCTCGAAGGCGCCGCCGACGTCGGCGCGATGTTCTGTCGCGTCGGCGACAACGGCGAGATCACCGGCGGCGCGTGGAGCGACGACCGTCGCATCCGCCCCATCGCGGTCAGCGCAGAGCCGGTCCCGGGCGACACGATCTGCGTGACCGCTGCGCTCTCCGTCGAGGACGCGCGGAAGACCATCGAGCGCTTCATCGAGGCCGCCGCGACCCCCGGCGCCGCCCCGTTGTTCCGCGATCTGTTCGGCACCGATCGGTTCGTCGCCGCGAACGCCTCTCGCTACGAAGGGCTCGAAGCGGCGCTCGCCGAGGACGTGGCCGGCGGCCGCTCGGTGTAGGCTCTCGTCGATGCTGCGGAGCGCATGGATCGTCGTGGTGATCGGCTTCTGGGGTTGCTGCGGCTGCGAGAAGAAAGAGGCCCCGAAGCCCGTCGAGGCCGAGCCCGCGCTGACCGTTCCCTCCGCGACGCAGGCGCCGCCCGCGCCTTCACCCTCGGCCGCGCCGCCCGCCGCGTCCTCGCCCGTGACCGATCTCGTCGTCGGCACCGGCGCCGAGGCGACCAACGGCAAGAAGGCGACGGTGCACTACACGATGTGGCTCGAGAAGAGCATGAAGCGCGTCGAGAGCTCGCACGACGCGAACAAGCCGAAGACCTTCCGCGTCGGCGCCGGTCAGGTGATCAAGGGATGGGACTCCGGCGTCGAGGGGATGCGCGTCGGCGGCAAGCGCAAGCTCGTGATCCCGCCTCAGCTCGGTTACGGCGGCACCGGCGCGCCTCCGTCGATCCCCGGCAACGCCACGTTGATCTTCGAGATCGAGCTCCTCGACGTGAAGAGCTGACGGCCGCGGCAGCGCGCCGTGAGAACGGCGTTGCGGCCCGTCGTCGAACGGAGTGCTCTCTCGCGTCTTCTCGAAGGAGGCTCCCATTGGGCGCGTTGAAGGGTGCGATCACGTACGCGAAGTTCTACGTCCGCGGCGATCTGCCGGACGACCTGCACCAGCGCTACCTCGCGCGCATCCGCACGCGCATCTTCAAGCCGCTCGGCCCCGACGACGAAGGTGACGTCGCGGTTGGTTGGGTGCCGATCGAGCGTCCGTTCGACGACGACATCTCGTTCCGCTCCGACGGCATCTTCTTCGGCTCGTACGTGAACCTCGGGATGCGCGTCGATCAGTGGAAGTTCCCCACGTCGCTCGTGAAGCAGCGCATGGCCGCCGCCGAGCGCGACTACCGCGTGAAGACCGGCAAGGAGCGCATCTCGCGCGCCGAGAAGGTCGAGTTGCGCGACTTCGTCGAGCGCAAGCTGCGTCGCAACGGCGTGCCCGCGTCGAAAGCCGTCGACTTCTCCTGGAACACCACGACGAGCGAGCTCCGCTTCTTCGGCCGCTCGACGAAGATGCTCGAGCACTTCCACGAGATCTTCGAGAAGACGTTCGCCATGCGGCTCGTGCCGGCCGCTCCCTACACGATCGGCATGGAGGCGAAGCTTTCGCGCGCGCTCCGGATCGCGCTGTCCGAAGTAGAGCCGCTGCCGCTCCACGAGCTGGGAGACCTCGCATGAGCGCCGCCGTCACCTCTCCCGCAACGAGCGGAGAAGCCGAGAAGAAGTCGATCGGCGAGCTGATCGAGACCCGCCGCTTCCTCGGCCGCGAGTTCCTCGCGTGGATGTGGTTCGAGAGCGAGCTCTTCGAGCAGAAGTTCGCCATCGAGGGGTTCGGCGACTGCGAGCTGTGGCTCGAGAAGCAGCTCACCCTGGAGTCGTCGGGAGAGCGCGAGAAGGAGCAGTCCAAGCTCACCGGCGGCGCCCCGAGCGGCACCCCCGAGGCGCGCGAGGCGCTCCGTCGCGGCAAGCTCCCGACGCAGGCGAAGGTGGTCGTGCAACGCGACGACCAGACCTTCTCGTTCGTCCTCGGCGCCGACTCCCTCGCCTTGTCCGGCGTGAAGATCCCCGCCATCGTGAAGGGCGAAGGCGAGGATCCGTTCTACGAGCGCATCGGCTTGATCGAAGAGCTCGAGGGGGCCCTCGAGTCGCTCTTCCGCGACTTCTTGCAGCTCCGGCTCGGGGCGACCTGGGCGCGCGATGCGATCCCCGCGCTGCGCGCCTGGATGCGCGACGAAGAGGACGAAGCGATGCTCGCGTATCAGACGCAGCGAAAGCGTCGGCAAGGCGCGCTCCGCGCCGAGCACGTCGTCGAGGATCGTCCGCGACGCGTGTCGAAGACGAGAGCCGCCGCGGTCAAGCGAACGCGCTGACGCTCCGTCTCGAGCGTCTCCTCGTTTCGGAAGTCACGAGTTGCGGGACTTTCCGATCTTTCGCGAACTTCCGCAGGTTGCGGAGGTGCTTGTGACACACGTGACACAAATCCGGTCACATCCTGCGGAAATTTCGGAGGGTTCCGGAAGTTCGGCAACTCGTGACGCGCGGTTTGGAGTCATGTGCCCCCCGGCGTCGCCCCGTGGTCGCCCCCCGCCGCGCGTGGCTGTGCGGGCCAGATTGTGGTTAGGATGCGCGCCCATGGCATCGTCCCACGCCACGAAGACCGGCAACCCCCTGCTCGACTACCCGGGTTGGAGCGCGACCCTCTTCGCGATCATCACGCTCGCCGGGTTCCTCTTCTTCATCTACGCGGCCGCGGTGGATGCCAACGCCCACGCGAAGCAGGGGGCAGGCGGCCACGGTGCAGGGCACGGCGCGGGAGCATCGGCCCCTGCGGGTCACCACTGACGTGAGCGAGCTTCGTGAGGAGACGCGTGAGGTTGCCGTCGACGACGGGACCGAGCTCGGGCTCTTCGTGGTGCACCCGCAGGGGACTCCGCGTGGCGCGCTGATCGTGCTGCAGGAGATCTTCGGCGTGAACGATCACATCCGTGACGTCACGCGCCGGTTCGCCGCGCTCGGGCTCACGTGCGTTGCGCCCGATCTCTTCCACCGCATCGAGCCGTGGTGGACCGGCAAGTACGACGACGTGCAGCCGGGCGTGCAGCGCGCAATGGAGACGACGCAGGACCACATCCGCGCGGATCTCCGGGCGACCCACGGCGAGTTACGAAAGACGCTCGGCGACGCGGCCAAGGTCGCCGCGATCGGCTTCTGCATGGGCGGGCGACAAGCGTACGTCGCGAACGGGATCCTCGATCTCGCGTGTGCGATCTCGTTCTACGGCTCGAACATCGTCGGGTTGCCCGAGCTCGCGATCAAGCAGAGCGGGCCGATGTTGCTCGTGTGGGGCGGACGCGACCGGACCATGGACGAGGCCCAGCGTCGGGCGACCGCCGCCATGCTTCGTACGGAAGGAAAGACCTTCGTCGAAGCGAACTTCGACGCGGCCCAGCACGGCTTCTTCTGCGACGCGCGCTCGGCGTACCACGCGCCGTCGGCGAAGCAGGCCTTCGCCCTCGCGACCGCGTTCCTCGATTCGTACCTCTAGCTACCCGCCGAACAGGTACTTCCACACCGGCAGGAAGACGTATGCGCCGCTGCCGGTCTTCGGCGAGGCGCCGCCCGGCATCGTCGAGCCGTGGCCGTTCGAAGTTGCTGCCGACGTCTTCAGGCGGTGCGAGCTGCCGAAGGGGGGCGTCGCGCCGTCGACGCTGGTCACGGCGCCGGGGAGCTTCATCGCCTCGAAGGCGCCAAGGTGCCCGGAGTGCTGCGAATCGGCGGTGTGCGTGAAGCCGTAGAAGCGATCGAGCGCGGTGAGTGGAGTCTGCTTCAACCACGCCTGGTTCGTGTCGAGCGGACCGGAGAGCATCACCGCGCGATCGACGCGCCGCACCATGCCGACGACGCCCGAGGTCGACGCGCCGTGCGAGATGCCGGCGATGACGATGTCGCTCCAACGCGGTTTGTCGCCGTCGAGGAACCACGTCCAGTCGCCGCCGGGGTGCCTCTTCGCGAGAAGCTTCAAGCCGGCGACCACGCGCGGCTCGATCGCGTCCGCTGGCTTGATGTCGATCGCGTTCGTGTGATCGATCCCCTCGAACGCTTCGAGGCGGCATCCGCCGATGTCGTTCCCGCACGCGCCGACGCCGTAGTACGAGTTGTAGCAAGGCGTGAAGAGGTGGAACCCCATCGCGGTCACGACGTTCGCGAGCTCGCCGCTCGTGCAGCTCGTCGGAGCCTGGTCGCCGGCGCCGTGCAGGAACACGACGAGCTTGCCCTTCGCCTTGACGCGCGTGTCGACGTAGCCGCCTTGCGTGCCGAGCGACTCCTTCGCGGCGGCGTCGGCCTCGTTCGCCTTGAACGTGAAGTCGTATCGCTTCGGGTTCGTCGGATCGACGTTGATCGGCGGCTTCGCGGTGTCGGCACCTGCGTCGCTCGGCGCCGCGGTCTCCGCGACGGCATCACCGGCGGCCTCCGCGACGGCGACATCCGGCGCAGAGCCCGTATCGACGGTCGTCCCCGTGTCTGCGGCGAGGGTTTCCTCGGCGGCGGCGTCTTCGGTGACCTGTGACGCCGCGTCCTCCGAGGAGCCACTGCAGCCGAGCGAGACGGCCGCGAACAAGACCCAGGATGTGCGCATCGAGGGAGCATAGCGTCGGGTCGCGAGCGGGACGACCGACACGTCGAGCACGTGGGCGACGACGTGCGACGTGGCGAGAGGAGGTCGAACACCAGCTGCCTCGCGAGGTGATCGCGTGGGGGCGTCCGTGGTGTGCCCATTCTCGTGCGGTAGTGTCCGAAGCAGGCGATCAGCGTCGAGGAGTGATCAGAACCCGCCGTCTGTCGAGCACTCGTCGGGGCCGGGGGGGGGAACGGTGACGATCGAGGTCGCGGGGGAGGTCGGCGCAGCGACGAAGCCGAAGCCCATCGACAGCGCGTCGCACTCGCGTGTGGTGTCCTGCAGCTGCGGCGCGCCGGAGACGAGGTCTGCCGACTGCGCCAGGGTGTCGACCACCTGATCATAGGTCGCGTTCCCGGGGCAGATCCCGAATCGTGTCACGATCGGCCTCAGCGCGCTGACCACGGCGGCCGCGCGCGCGGCGCCGGCGATCTGTCCGTTCCGGCCGGTCGCCGTGTCGAAGGAGATCACGATCGACTCCGTCTGCACCGCCCCCGTGCCGAAAGCACCGCCCATCAAGGGGAGCGGACCGCTGACCGTACCGAGCTCGCCGCTGACCCACACGCCGCCGCGCATGTACCCGCCGGCGAACTTCAGCTTCGCTTGACCGCCGCTCACCGAGCTCGCGTCGATCTTCCAGGTGGTGCCGTCGAAGGCGGTGCCGAGATAGAGCGCGCCCGGGACGTTCGCGTTGTCCGCGGCGCCGACGTTGTCGAGACGGAGCAGCATCGTGCGCTTCCCGTCGGCGATCTCTTGGTTCACCGCGTCTTCAGCGTCGGACTTCAGCGACTTGATCACCGCCATGACGTGCTGGCCGTAGTTATTGTCGGTGCCTTGGTCGCCATCGCCGAGGACGGTGGTCCCCGACCCGGCTATGCGCTTGCAGGTGTTCGAGCTGGTCTTCGAGTCCTCGCGCGTCGTCGTGCGGCCATCGAGATCGTATCCGTACTGCTTCCACGCGCTCGGATCGGACGCGCCGCTCGGCGTGGTGAGGCCGATCGCCAGCTTCGAGATGGCGAACCATCGCGTCTGACCCCCCGTACCCGACACGGCGGGGCGCGCCGGCGGCGCCTTTCCCTGCCCCCACGGGGCCGAGCCATCGGCGACCACGCCGCCTTCGGACCCCATCCCGGAATCGAACGACGCCTGCACGTCACCGTGGTCGATCGAGCCTTCGCGACCACCGTCCGACGGCACGCCGCTGGAGACGGTGCTGCCGCAAGCCGTCAACACCATCAGGGAGCCTGCGATGGAGAGGCGTATATGTGTCTTCATCCCCGCACCCTATCACTGCGAGGCCTCGCGCGAGCGCTTGCCAACATTCGCTGGGGGTTAGGATCCAAGCGTTCTCGGAGAGAGAGAGAGCAATCAGCCGACGAGCGCGTCGGGGTCGAGCAGCCGGTGCTCGACGAGGTAGTCCCAGACCACGTCCGGCACGAGCGCGACGATCTTGTCGTGGTCGTAGCTCCGCCCGCGCTCGCGCACGAGCGACGAAGAGATGTTGCTCGTGACGACGTTGTCGCGGAGATAGACGTGGCTCGGGTCACGCAGCGGCGAGCTCCCTTTGTCGAAGTCGTAGCCGAGGCGGTGGATGATGTAGAACCGCAGGCTCGCGGCCATCCATTCGGCCCCGCGCCAGCGGTCGAAGGTCTGCGCCGCGTCCGAGCCCATGATCCACGAGAAGCGGTAGCCTGGGAACGCCGGCAGCACGAACCGCTCGAGGATCTCGGCCGTCTCGCGCGTCTCGGCGTAGATCTTCGCGGCGTGCGCGATCTCGAAGTCGCAGACCTTCATCCGCGGGTAGCGCGCGACGGCCCGCCGGACCATCTCGAGCCGGTGCTCCGCGGGCATCATCGCCTTGCCCCACGGGTGCTCGCCCGGCAGGTAGTACCAGACCTCGTCGACGTCCGTGAGCGCGAGGATCTCGAGCCCGAGCGTCATGTGCGCGTTGGTCAGCGGGTTCGCCGAGCACCCGAGCAGCGCGACCTTCTTGCCCGCGGCACGCGCGTCGAGCCGTGCCGCGGTCGCGCGCACCGCGGCGGCGACGTCGATGCCCTGCTCGTTACACAGCTGCAGAAGGCTCCACGCCGCGTTGCCGACCTCGTCCGCGAGGTGACCGGCGTCGCGGTGGTGCACCGCCTCCGCGACCTGTTGCTGCAGGTCGCGCAGCCGCTCGCGCAGCACGGTCGTCCCGAAGTGCCGCGCGTGGCTCTCGCGCACCAGCGCCTGTAGCTCGACGATGTCCATCGCGCCGGCGATGATACATCGCGCCCGCGCTGCGGCGTAGACACACGCGAGCGTGTTTACGTCGGGCGCGAAGCGGCCTCGCAGAGGCTCGCGAAAGCCTCGAGCGCTTCGATGCCCTTCGGGATCTCGCGGTGCCATATGCATGCGCAATCAGGTTGCACGCGGCGAGCACGTCGGCGAGCTCAGCGTCGATGAACCCAGGCTTCGCGAGAATCTCGAAGTGCTCGCGCGCGGTGGTCGGCAACTCCCACCCCGCATCCGCGATGAAGTGCGCCGCGAGATCGAGCGCGTCTTGAAAGGCGAGGAACAGATTGAAGGCCGCGAGCTCCCGCGCGTCGCGATCGGCAAGGAACGCATCCTTCGACTCCGCACGCTTCTGCCGCACGCGCTCGACGCATGAGAGCAGCGCCGCGAGCTTCCGCTCGACGAGACGCGCGTCAACCACCGGCGGTCGAGGTCCCATCGCGGTCCTCGATCACCAGATCGATCTCCCTCCGTGCGATCCGCTCGAGCGACCTCGTGAAGCGCTCGCGACGTTCGCCATTCCATCGCGCTCCGGCGCGCAACCGCACGTAGACGTCGACGTCACTCTCCGGGCCCAGCCTGCCGCGCGCGGCTGAGCCGAAGAGCGCAGCCACCTCGACGTCCTCCTCGGACGCGACGACTTCGGCGAGTGCCTCGACGAACCCATCGCTCGGGTCGTAGCACTCGGCCGAGCTCGCGTGGACGGCGAAGCCAGCGCGGTGGTCACCATGTCGACGGGGCGCGCGCCGACGTCATGCGGGGATGAGCTTCAGAAGGCGCCGGGGGTGAACCAGGGCGACGTCGTGAACGTGAAGCCGACCAAGGTGCCGTCGAGTCCAGTGCCCTTCGCCTCGACGGCGGTGGTCGTCGACCCACTCTCGTCGTACTTCCAATGGGACTGCAGACCGGCGGTCGTCGGTGCGATGCGCGCGCTCCTGTTGGCACTGATCTCGGCGGCCGAGCGCTCGACGCTCCAGATGCGAACGTCGTCGAGGTCGCCGGCGAAGAACGTCTGCACGCCGGTCGCGCCGATGTATCCGTAGCCCGAACGGAAGGAGGTGTCCCAGTTGAAGGCGGAGCTCGTGACCGTAGCGGCCGTTCCGGCGAGCGTGCCGTCGACGTAGACCTTCTGTCCGCCGATCACGCCCAGCGTTCCCGCGGCGTGATGCCACGCTCCGTCGTTGAAGGTGCCGGTGCTGCAGAGCGCCGACAGCGCGGGTGCGTAGACGTAGAAACAGACCTTCCCGTCCTGCAAGTAGAGCGCTCGGTCGGCGCCGATCGGGCTCGCGGTGTAGACCTCGAGGAGCCCGCCGGTCGCGGCGGTCGTCCTGAACCAGACCTCCGAGGAAAAGGCTGCCTCGTTGGCGCCACCCGACGCGACCGGGAGCTGGACCACGTCGTCGACGCCGTCGAAGCGAAGCGCGCCCCCTGCGGCTCTGGCGTCGGTCGCATCGGTCGCATCGGTCGCATCGGTCGCATCGGTCGCATCGGTCGCATCGGTCGCATCGGTCGCGTCGGTCGCGTCGGTGATGTCGGCTGCGGCGTCGCGGACGTCTGCGGCGTCGCGGGCGTCTGCGGCAACATCGCTCCCCGCATCGCTGCCTCCATCGACGGCGGTTCCGTCGCTGGTGGTGTCGCTCACCGCGTCGCGCGTCGCGTCGCCCATCGCGTCGCGCGTCGCGTCGACACCGCCATCGCTGACCGCCGTGTCGGACTTCGTGTCGGACGTCGCGGTGTCCGGCACGCTGCTGTCGACGGCCGTATCGTTGTGCAGGCCGGTGTCGCTCCCGGTGTCGGCGCTGCTGGTATCGAGGCTCGTGTCGCTGGCGACCGCCGTGTCCGCCGCGCCGCTGCCCACGTCTTCTACCGTCGACCCGCAGCCGGACAGCACGAACGTCAGGCCGAGCAGCAGCTTCGCGCGCATCGCGCGGTGATCGGCGCACGCCGCGCGCGTCACGCTCGTGATTCGCGTTCTCGCCCGCGACGACGTGCCATCCTCAGGCGAGAGCGCGCGCACGGGAGGCTTCTCGGTCGCATTCGAGGTCGAGTACTTCATGGGGCAGACAAGATAGCGCATGTTCGGCGAATCACGACAACGGATAGCGCCGCGAAGGACATCGGCCTCGTGCAGGATACGGGCGGTGCGGTCGCCGCGTACGGCGGCGCTCCCGACACGGGACGCTCGATTCCGGCGCCGCCGACGCGCCGGCAGACCGAAGCGTGAAAGACAGCGGCGGCCCGCAACCCCCCCTACGACGCCGCGCCGAATCCCTGACGCGCGGCCTGCGCAGGCATCAGGGCGTGCTGCGGAAGATCCCGAGATTGCAGGACGCGAGGAAGCGCCCCTTCTCGTCGCGCGTGAGGTGTCCGCACGTGCCGATGCGACGACCGCACTGTCGGCGACGACTGCGCTGTCGGCGACGACCGAGGCGCCTCGAGTCGCGGTGCCTGCCCGTGCGGCATATCACCTTCCATCGACCGTGGCCGTAGTCGCCTATTTTTCAATCGATCGGGTCTTGGGATGGGACGGTGCGTGCTCCTCCGAAGGCCTCGCCGGGAGCGGGAAAGCGCGCCGAGCGCGTCAGTCCGCGTCGATCACCGCAGTGACCTCGACGGCGAGGTCCGGATACGCCGCCGACACCGCGCGCTCGCCACGGCGGAACACGCCGTGCTCGCGATATGCGTCTCCGTCGAGCGCCAGCACCGTGATGAGCTCGTCCTGCGGATCGACGATCCAGTACTCGCGCACGCCAGCGAGTGCGTAGTCACGTCGCTTGGCGACGTAGTCGCGCGCTCGATCTTCGGGACCCCCGCTGACGACCTCGACGAGCAGATCCGCCCCGGTCCACATCTCGTTGCCCTTCGCGGACGCGGACGCAGCCTCGAGGAACGCGACGTCGGGCTCGCGGAACACACCGGGCCGGAGTCGCACGCGGAGCCCGGCCGGACGCGCCCAGCCGCCCACTCTCTTTGCGAGCTCGAGGAGCGCGAGCAACATCGCGGTGAGGCACGCTTGGTGCCGATCGGTGGGCATCGGCAGCTCCTCCAGGTGTCCGTCGCAGAGCTCGACCCGGGGATATCCCTCGGGCAGCGCGAGGAAGGTGCTCTCCGTCCACTCGCCCTGGCAGGGAAATCTGGTCGCGACGACCCACGCGGTCTGACCGGTCGCCACCCCCAGAGCGTAGCACGCGTTGCTGTCGATGGCGCCGCGGACGTCGGTTCGCTCTGTTGATGCATCGCGCACCCGCCGTCGTCCTCCACGGCGGGCGGTGCCGGATCGCAGCTCTCACTCGTCGCGTTGCACAGGAACCCGGAGGCGCACTCCTCGCTCGACGTCAGATCTTCAGGCACTCGCCGGTCTCCTTCTCGCAACGGAATGCGCCGCACGAGCGCGGCGCGCCACTCGGACCGACAGTGGAGAGCAGATCGGCGGAGCAGGTGTTCGAGGCCGGCACCGCGCACACGCCGCCCTGGCACTTGAAGCCGGGGGCGCACTGAGCGTCCGCCGTGCAGGTGGTCGCGCACTTGGTCGAGTCGGCGCAGGCGTAGGGAATGCAGTTCGCCGCCGCACCGTCGATGCACGCACCCTTCGCGTCGAACACCTTCTTCGTCTCACTGCCTCCCGGGGGCGCTCGAGGCGTGAGCGCCTGGGAGCTGTTGGCGTAGTGCCAACTGGCGACTCCGCTCCGCTCCCGCTCCCGACGCGCGCGGAGCGACAGGGATATCTGCATGTTTCTCGAAGGGTCCACGCTCAGCCGACAGCAATCGGGAGCGGGAGGAGGGCCCTGGGCTTTAGCCCAACACCCTCCTAGCTCCGGCGATCGCTGCGGCGCCGCGCCGCGATCGCGAGCGCGGCGAGCGCGGCGAAGAGACCGTTCGGGGTCGAGCGGTCCTGCACGCGACATCCGCAGCCGCCGCCCGTGCCGACCTCCGCTGTGGGCGCGGTGTCCGGGCCCGCGTCGGCCACGGGGGTGCACACGCTGCTCACGCACTCGCCCACCGGACAGTCGGCCGTCGCGTTGCAGCAACCGATGACCGCTGTGTGCGCGCAGGTCTTCCCGGCGGCTGTGCAGGTGTCGCGCGTGCATTTGTTCCCGTCATCGCAGTCGGCGGCGGCGAGACAGCACCCGTCCTTCTTCTTGTGTGCGCAGGCGCCGCCCGGCGTCGGACAGAGGTCGTCGATGCACGCGTTGCCGTCGTCGCAGTCGCCAGCGACCGCGCAGCACGACTCGGTGGCTTTATGGGCGCACGTCCCGCCGGCGCCGCTGCAGGAGTCGGCGGTGCACGCGTTGCCGTCGTTGCAGTCGCCGTCGGTCAGGCAGCACGCGCTGATCGCGGTGGTCACGCACACGCCGCCGGGGCCGCTGCAGCTGTCCTTCGTGCACGGCTTGCCGTCGTTGCACTCGCCGTCCGCGTTGCAGCAGCCGACGACCTTCGTGCTCGAACAAATGCCCGTCGAGAGATCGCACTTGTCCGCGGTGCAGAGATCGCTGTCGGTGCAGTCCTTGTCGGACTTGCAGCAGCCAACCTTCGGCGTCGTCACGCAGAGGCTGCCGGCAGAGGGGCACGTCGAGGTCGTGCAGACGCTCGCTGCGGTACAGTCCGCCGTCGTCTTGCAGCAACCCGCGATGAGCGGGTGCGAGCAGGTGCCGCCGGGCCCCGAACACACGTCGACGGTGCACGGGTCGGTGTCGGCGCAGTCGGCGTTGGAGGTGCAGCAGCCGGTGCGCCGCGCGAACGAACAGGTCGTCCCCGACGTCGGGCAGCTGTCGTCGGTGCAGAGGTCTTTGTCGTCGCAGTCCGTGGGGGCGAGGCAGCAACCGCTCACCTTGGCGTTCGAGCACGCGCCGCCGGGCACCGGGCAGGTGTCGGCCGTGCACACGTTGCTGTCGTTGCAGTCGGCGTCCGTCACGCAGCAGCTGGTGGTCGGCGTCGAGCCACAGGGGCCGGTCACGGTCACGTCGGAGAGCACCGGGGTCACGTAGCCCGGGCCGGTGAGGTCGGCCTCGACCTGCACGTAGCGACCGACGACCCCGGCGAGCGCTGCCCCGTTGGTCGCCGGCACCTGGGTCGAGGACGTGAGACCGGACAGAGTGTTCGACGCACGGACGCTGAGCTTCATCGACGTGAGCGATGGCGTACTGCCGCCCGTCTCGCTGTTCCACGCGAGGTTGCTCCACGGGATGTTCGAGGCGCCGCCGTCGTACGTCGCAGACCACGTGCCGAGCCGCGAGTAGGGCGCCTGGCGATCGATCTGGGTGCCAGTGTAGTCGCTGTAGAGATAGGGGTCCGCGTCGAGGACGCCCGGGCCACCGAGCGTGTACGAT
>JBKJQC010000125.1:0-15712 GCA_046593995.1 Polyangiales bacterium | reverse complement strand
GTCGCTTCGTTCGTGGGGTGCATCCCCGCGCACGACGATCCTCACCGCGACGTCGTCGCTCTGCCCTGGACCCTAGACCCTAGACCCTAGACCTCAGTAGTTGAACTGGACCTGAATGCGGACGAGTCGACCGCGCTCCTGCAGGTTGGTCTTCGGGTTCGTTCGCTCCGAGAAATTGCCGGCGAGCGTGAGCTCGAGCGCTTTCCAGGGGAGCCACTCGAGGCCTCCCTCGACCTCTTTGATCTCGTAACCCGGCGCGTTCTTCTCGTGCTTCTTGCCGCCGTCGTAGTAGGCGCCGCGCACGTAGGGCACGAAGCTGCCCACCTTGAACATCACCATCGCGTAGCCGCCGTGCAGCTTCTGGCCGACGATAGTCTTCGTCGCCACGTCGAGCTCCGGCCCGATGCCGATGTTGTACTCGGCCTGGAAGCCGAGCGGCTGCGGGTACACCGTGATCGACGCGGCCGCGCGCATGTCGCGGTACCACAGGCCGCCGCCCTTGATGCCGGTGTCGACGTTGTCCTTCGCGACGACGTAGCGCCCCGCGTACCCCTGCACGCCGACCTCGACGAACTGCTCGCCGAACTGGAAGGGGTAGCTCACGCGCGCGATGAAGTGCTTGTTGTCGTTCGCGTCGCGGATGTTCGCGACCTGGCCGTTGTAGGCGCCGAGGCCGATGACCCCGTAGTCGCCGGATCCCTTGAGGCCCGAGTCGACGAGGTATTTGAAGCGCCTCCGGATCTCCTTCGGCGCCCAGTAGAAGAAGAACCCAAGATCACGCTCGTTCGACGCCGCGCTGTTGATCGGATCCGAGCGGTCGAAGGGGAGCCGGTTCTGGCTCGACTGCATGTTCTCGAAGCCGTAGGGGATCTTCGACTGCCCGACGCGGAAGCGTGCCGTCTTCCCTTCGTCGAGGAAGATGTCCGTGTACCAATCGCGGAGCGCCACGACGTGCGCGTTGCCGGAGATCGAGTTCGCGAAGTCCGGCTGCAGATAGATCGAGACCCGCTCGTGGACCTCGCCGAAAAGGATCACGCGGCCGCGCCGGATGAAGAAGCCGCCGTTGTCGCCGATCGACTTGTCGCCCTGCTCGCTGACGAGCTCGTCGTTCGACGCGAAGAGACGGTTGTAGCGGACCTGGGTGTACCCGCGGATGTGGATCCGCTCGTACCAGGGCTTCTCGTCCTTCTTCTCGTCCTTCTTCTCGTCCTTCTTCTCGTCCTTCTTCTCGCCCTTCTTCTCGTCCTTCGTCGCGACGGCGGGCGCGTCGGGCGCCGCAGGCTCGACCTTCGTGGGCGGCAGGACGGGCGTCGCGGGTCCAACCGTCGCGGGGGGCGTGGCCGGCCCGGGGGCGGTCGCCGAGGCAGAAACGGTCGCCGAGGCCGCGGGCGGGCTCGCGTCGGTGGCCGGCGGCGTCTGCGCAGCGGCCACGAACGATGCTGCCATAGATGCTGCCAATACTGCCGTCGCTGCTGAGTGGGTGCGCCGCATATGTCCTCCGGGACGAGCGCAACCTAGGTTGGCGGGCGCGACGACGTGGTGACGGTTCGGTGTCCTCGGTGACAATCGTGTGAAACGAACGCGTCCGGACGGTGACCGGCCCGTCGCTCTGCGCTTGCGAGCCCATCGCGTCCATGCCCTCAATGCGCGCCGTGCCGCTCTGGATGGCCGCCGTCCTCGGGATCGTCGAAGGGCTGACGGAGTTCCTCCCGGTCAGCTCGACGGGACATCTGATCCTGACGGCGCACGCGCTCGGTCTGCACGACGACGCCACGAAGACGTTCGAGATCGTCATCCAGATGGGCGCGATCCTCGCGGTGCTGGTGCACTACCGCCGTCTCCTCGCGACGCGCATGGCCGGAGTCTTCCGGAAGGACCCCGACGCGCTGCGGCTCCTGGGCGCGCTCGTCGCCGCGTTCGTGCCGACCGCCATCGCGGGCGTGCTCCTGCGGAAGACGATCAAGCGGCTCCTCTTCGGGCCGCTCCCGGTCGCGATCGCGCTGATCGCCGGCGGGATCGTGATGATCGTCGGCGAACGCATGCTCGCCCGCCGCGCGGACGCGCCGGCCGTCACCCGCGTCGAGGACGTCACACCGAAACAGGGCTTCCTCGTCGGCTGTGTTCAGTGCTTCGCGCTGTGGCCGGGCATGTCGAGGTCCATGTGCACGCTCCTCGGCGGACGGGCCCTCGGGCTCGATGCGCGCACCGCGGCGGAGTTCTCCTTCCTCTTGGCCGTCCCCGTCCTGGGCGCGGCCACGGTTCTCGACCTCTGGAAGAGCGGTCGCGCGCTGCTTGCGACCGAGGGCGCGCGCGCGGCGCTCGCCGTCGGTTTCGTCGTCTCGTTCGTCGTCGCCTGGGCGGCGATCGGGTGGTTCCTCGCGTTTCTCCAGAAGCGCGGGCTCGAGGCCTTCGGGTGGTACCGCATCGCGATCGGGATCGCGGTCTTCGCACTGCTACGGTGACGCGGCTTGACCCTGTGTAGACACCTGCAATAGCGTCCGCGCGCTGACCGCCTCCGCGGCGGTTGATTTCCGAGGAAACGGGAAAGGGAGTCGATGTTCGGTCGATCGAAGTCCGACGAGCAGTTTTTCGACGCCTTTTTGCGCCATGGAAAGGCGACCTACGAGGCGGCGAAGCTCGTTCGCGCGCTCTTCGACGAGCTCGATAACGCGAAGGATCTGGCGCGCGCCATCTCCGAGGCGGAGCACCAGGGGGACGAGATCACCCACTGGACGATCAAGCACCTGCACGAGACGTGGATCACGCCCTTCGACCGCGGCGACATCCGTACCCTGATCTCGCGCATGGACGACGTCCTCGATCTGACGGAAGCCGTGAGCGAGCGCGTGCTCCTGTTCGAGATCACCGAGGCCCGTCCGCACGCCAAGGAGATCGCCGACATCCTCGTGAAGTGCTGCGAGAAGATCGTGCGCGCGATGGAGCTCCTACCGTCGCTCAAGGAGTCTGCGGAGCTCCTCGAGATCTGCGTCGCGCTCGGCAAGCTCGAGAACGAGGCCGACGCGGCGTACCGCCAGGCCATCGCCACGCTCTTCAAGCCGGGGAACGATCCGCTGATGGTCATGAAGTGGCGTGACATCTACGACTCGCTCGAGACCGCGACCGATCGGTGCAACGACGTCGCGAACCTGATCGAGGGGATCGTCCTGGAGTACGCGTGACATGGTCGCCCTCGCTGCGATCATCCTGCTGGCGCTGATCTTCGACTTCATCAACGGCTTCCACGACGCGGCGAACTCGATCGCCACCATCGTGTCGACCCGTGTGATGTCGCCGCGGATGGCCGTCCTGTGGGCGGCGTTCTTCAACTTCATCGCCTTCCTCCTCTTCGAGACGCACGTCGCCGGGAACATCTCGAAGGGCGTCGCGCCGACGGTCGTGACGCTGACCATCGTCGGCGCCGGCCTGATCGGCGCGATCGTCTGGAACCTCGTCACCTGGTACTACGGGCTCCCGTCGTCTTCGTCGCACGCGCTCCTCGGGGGGCTCGCCGGCGCCGCGATCACCAAGGCCGGCTTCGGCGCCCTCGACGCGAAGTTCTTCGGCAAGACGGCGCTCTTCATCGTCGTCTCACCGATGGTCGGCCTGATCCTCGGCTACCTCCTCATGCGCCTGGTGATGGCGTTCTTCGGCACCGTCGCGCCGCGCAAGGTCGATCGCGGGTTCCGACTGATGCAGCTCGTCTCGGCGAGCTTGTACTCCCTCGGACACGGCGGGAACGACGCGCAGAAGACGATGGGCATCATCGTCGCCGCGTTGATCGCGACCGGACACCTCGCCGTTGCAGCCAAGGGCAAGGACATGCACGTGCCGCTGTGGGTGGTGCTCTCGTGTCACGCGGCGATGGCGGCCGGGACGATGTCCGGCGGCATGCGCATCGTGAGGACGATGGGCATGAAGATCACGAAGCTCGCGCCGGTCGGCGGGTTCTGCGCGGAGACGAGTGGTGCCATCACTCTATTCGGCGCGACGGCGCTCGGCATCCCCGTCTCGACGACGCACACCATCACGGGCTCGATCGTCGGTGTCGGGAGCACGCGCAAGCTCTCCGCGGTTCGCTGGGGCGTTGCAGGGCGGATCGTCTGGGCGTGGGTGCTCACCGTGCCGGCTGCGGCTGGCATCGCGTCGCTCTGCTACCTCCTCGCGCGCGCCTTCGGCGTGCCTGGCTGAGCGATGCGGCGCGGGGCGAGCGTCGGGTCTCGCATCCGCGTCGCCGTCGCCTGCGGTCTCGTCCTCGCGCTCTTCGGAGTGGGGTTCGGGATGCGCATCGTCGCGACCGTCGACGAGCTGCCGACAGCGGAGCTCCACGGCGCGGCGCTCGATCTCGCGATCCTGCTCGGCATCGGCGCCCTCGCGTGCGGGACGGCGATCGCGCTCGTGGCGGCGAACATCGCCGTGGCGCCGGTCGAGGCGCTCACCCAGACCGCGCGGGCGATGCGTCGGGATCTCGGCATCCGCACACGTCTCCGCGGCGAGGACGAGGCCGGTCAGCTCGGCGAAGCGCTCGACGATCTGGCGGCGTGGGTCGGGAGCGAGAAGCAATCGCTCGAAGACGACCGGAACCGACTCGTCGCCATCCTCGAGAGCATGGCGGAGGGCGTGCTCGTCACGAGCGCGACCGGAACGATCGTGCTCGCCAACGCGGCGCTGCGCCAGATGTTCCTCCTCGATCGCGCCATCATCGGCCGCCCGCCGATCGAGGTGATTCGGGTCGCCGGTCTCGACGAGATCCTCGAGAGCGCGGAGGACGGCGGCGCGGGCGCGGGAGAGATCGAGCTCGGTGGCCTGCGTCCGCGTCGCGTCTTCGTGCGGGTCGCGCCCATCCAGACGTCCGATCCGTCGCAGCGTCCGGGGCTCGTCGCCGTGTTCAACGACGTGACCGAGCTCCGCCGCCTCGAGAATGTGCGACGCGATTTCGTCGCCAACGTCTCGCACGAGCTTCGCACCCCGATCGCCGCGATCTCCTCCTCCGCAGAGACACTGCTCGGCGGCGCGCTCGACGACGAAGAAACGTCGCGCGAGTTCGTGGCCATCATCACGCGGCACGCGAAGCGGCTGCAGAACCTCGTCGAGGATCTGCTCGAGCTCTCGGCCATCGAGGCGAAGGAGTGGCGCCTCGCGATGGAGGACGTCGACCCGGACGAGATCACCGCCGCCGCGGTCGAAGCGATCGCCGTGGCCGCGGCCGAGAAGGGCGTCACGGTGACGCGCACCGTCGAGCGTCCTCTCCCTCCCGTGCGCGCGGATCGTCGCGCCCTCGAGCAGATTCTCGTGAACCTCCTCGACAACGCCGTGAAGTACGGCGGCGCGAACGTCGCGCTGGTCGCCGAGCGTCGCGGCGACCACGTCGTCTTCCGCGTCCGCGACCGCGGCCCGGGGATCGAGCCACGTCACCTCGAGCGGATCTTCGAGCGCTTCTACCGCGTCGACGCCGGCCGCTCGCGGGCGGTCGGCGGCACCGGCCTCGGGTTGTCGATCGTCAAGAACCTCGTCGAGGCACTGCAGGGCACGGTCGAGGTGGAGAGCACGGTCGGGGCCGGGACGACCTTCACCGTCACGCTCTCGCTGGGCGTCGCGCCGGTGCCTGACACATCCTCGAAGAGTGGCTGACACGAGATCGTCACCGAGTCGTCAAAGAGGTGGCACTCCTCGTGCCTAACGTCGTGGTGTGGCCACCGCAGTCGCAGATCACGCCCTTGCAGAACGGGATCGAGACCGCCCGACGCTCGAGGTGCGGGAGCTCGACGTCTTCTACCGGAATGAAGGGAAGGGGAGCGGCCCGAAGGAGACCCACGCGCTCCAGAGCATCGAGCTCGACGTGCGTCCGCGCGAGGTGCTCGCCCTCATCGGACCTTCCGGCTGCGGGAAGAGCACGTTCCTCCGGGTTTTGAACCGGATGAACGACACGGTCCCGGGCGCCCGGGTCGTCGGCCGGGTGCTCCTCGAGGGGGAGAACGTCCTCGCGAAGAAGTACGACGTCGTGACGCTACGTCGGCGCGTGGGAATGGTCTTCCAGCGTCCGCAACCCTTCCCGAAGAGCGTCTTCGACAACGTCGCCTACGGTCTCCGCGCGCACGGTTTGTCGGATCGCGCAGAGGTCGCACGTCGGGTCGAGCAGGCGCTCGTCCGCGCCGCGTTGTGGGACGAGGTCAAGGATCGGCTCGCAGGGTCGGCGCTCGGTCTGTCCGGCGGTCAGGCGCAGCGGCTCTGCATCGCGCGCGCGCTGGCGGTCGAGCCCGAGGTCCTCTTGATGGACGAGCCGACGAGCGCGCTCGATCCGATCGCCACCGCGCGACTCGAGGAGCTCATCGCCGAGCTCCGCCGAGATCTGACCATCGTCATCGTGACGCACTCGATGCACCAGGCAGCGCGCGTCTCGCAGCGGACGGCCTTTTTCTACATGGGGAAGCTGATCGAAATCGGACCGACCAAGCAGCTCTTCACGCGCCCGAAGGAGCCGCGAACCGAGGATTACATCAGCGGGAGGTTCGGCTGATGGCCAAGCCCACTTCGCACACCAGCGCCGAGTTCGAGCTCGAGCTGCGCGAGATCCGCGGGCAGCTCGTGGCGATGGGCGCGCGCTGCGAGCGCGCGGTGCAGCTCGCGATCTCGGCGTTCCTCGATCGCGATCCGGAGAAGGGGTCCGAGGTGCACGCGATCGACTCGAAGATCAACCAGGACGAGGTCGAGCTCGACGAGATGGCGGTGCGGGTCCTCGCGCTGCGCCAGCCCGTCGCCTACGATCTGCGCTTCGTCGCGAGCACGCTCAAGTTCGTCACGGATCTCGAGCGCATCGGCGACGAGGCCGTGAACATCGTCGAGCGCATCGAGACCCTGAAAGAAGCGAAGCTCGCGCCGCCGGTCTTCGGCATTCCGAAGATGAGCGAGCTCGCGCAGCGGATGCTACGCGAGGCCCTCGACGCATTCGTCGAAGGAGACGAGGCGCGCGCCCGACGCGTGCTGACCGCCGACGACGAAGTCGACGCGCTCTACGCGGAGACGATCCGCTCCTCCCTCGCGTGGATGGCCGAGCACCCCGGCGACATCCCGGCCGCCATGTGCGTCGCGTCCGTCGCCAAGTACCTCGAGCGCATCGCCGACCACGCCACGAACCTCGCAGAGCACGTGATCTACCTCGAAAAAGGGGACGACGTGCGCCACCGGAGAATGATCTGATGTCGACCATCTCGAGCGGCCGCCGCATTTTCGTCGTGGGTTGTCTCCTGCTCGCCGCCTGCACCCGCAAGGAGTCGCCGAACGGCGCGGGGGAGGCCAAAGGGAGCCTCACCATCAAGGGGAGCGACACGATGGTCCTCCTCGGCCAGCGTTGGGCCGAGGCGTACATGAAGGAAAAGGCCGGCACTTCGATCCAGGTGACCGGCGGCGGCTCCGGCACCGGCATCGCGGCGTTGATCAACGGCTCCACCGATCTCGCGACCAGCTCGCGTCCGATGAAGGACAAGGAGAAGGGCGAGGTGAAGCAGAAGCGCTCGGCCGACGTCGTCGAGACGAAGGTCGCGCTCGATGCGCTCGCCGTCTACGTCGCGGAGTCGAACCCTGTGAAGGAGCTCGATCTCGATCAGCTGTCGAAGATCTACAAGCGCGAGATCGCGAACTGGAAGGACGTCGGCGGCAGCGACGCCAAGATCACGCTCTACGGGCGCGAGAACAACAGCGGCACCTACGAGTACTTCAGGGAGCATGTCCTCGCCGGCAAGGACTTCGCGCCCGAGGTGCAGACGCTCGCGGGGACGAGCGCGGTCGCGAACGCGGTGAAGGGTGACGCGCTCGGCATCGGCTACGGCGGCATCGCCTACGCCGCGGGCATCCGCGCGCTCGCGATCAAGAAGTCGAAGGACGCGCCCGGAATCCTCCCGAACGAAGCGACCGCGAAGGACGGCTCGTATCCGATCAGCCGGTTCCTCTTCATCTACACCGCCGGCGCGCCGAAGCCGCTCGCGAAGGACTTCCTCGCGTGGGTCGTGTCGGACCCCGGACAGAAGGTGGTGAACGATGTCGGCTACTTCCCGCTCAGGAAATGACGGGCTTCCGTCGCCTACGGGTGCATCGCGCGCAGCGGACGTGCCGCCGCGTCGCGACGACGAACCGACCCCCACGGCGGTGATTCGCATGCCGACCTGGCGAAAGAGCCCACCACGCTGGCACCACGTCGCGGAGCTCGGGATCCGCGCGACCGCCTTCGTGGCGATCCTCGCGATCGTCCTCATCTTCGTCTTCATCGGGCTCGAGGCGGCGCCGATCCTCCACTCGAAGGCCGTTCACGACGAGGTGACCGTCGCCTCGATGTGGCTGCGGCACGCGTGGGAGGGCGGACCGTCGCGCTGGGCGTGGCAGCCGACGTCCACCGTCCCCAAGTACTCGATCGTTCCCCTCGTCCTCGGATCGCTCAAGATCACCGTCGTGGCCGTTGCGGTCGGCGCGCCCCTCGGGATCCTCACGGCGATCTTCTCCTCCCAGATCGCGCCGCGGTGGCTGCGTGAGATCCTCAAGCCGACGGTGGAGCTCCTCGCGGGGATCCCCTCCGTCGTCATCGGCGTCTTCGCGCTGCTCGTGATGGCGACGTGGTTCCAGGGCGCGTTTGGATTCGAGCACCGGCTCAACGCGCTCGTCGCGGGGTGCGCGCTCTCGCTCACGATCATCCCGCTCGTCTTCACCATCGCGGAGGATGCGCTCACGGCCGTGCCCCCGAGCTTCGTCGACGCGTCGCTCGCCCTCGGCGCGACGAGGACCTACACGATCTGGCGCGTCGTCGTCCCCGCTGCGATCCCCGGCATCGCCGCCGGCGTCGTGCTCGGGTTCGGGCGTGCGATCGGCGAGACGATGATCGTGGTGATGGCGTCGGGGAACGCGGCGCTCACCAGCTGGCACGCGGGGATCTCGACGCGCACGGTGACCGCGACGATCGCGCAGGAGATGGCCGAGGTGGTGCACGGGTCGCCGCACTATGTCGTGTTGTTCGTCCTCGGCGGCACGCTGCTGATCTTCACCTTCGCGACGAACCTCGTGGCGGAGCGCATCGTGGCGCACTTCCGCGCGAAGCGAGGTGGCACGTGAGCGAGGCCGAAAGCGGGCGCTTGCAGACGCGCGGACCCCGTCGCGTGCGCGATGCCTTGTCGACCGGGGTGACGGCGCTCGCGGCCGCCGTCGTGGTCGTGATGCTGGGGATCATCCTCTTCGACGTCGCGCGGAGCGGCCTGTCCATCCTCTCGCTCGACTTCCTCACCAAGGCGCCGAGCAGCGGCATGGACGCGGGCGGCGTCGGTCCCGCCATCTTCGGCACCGTCGCGCTCACGCTCTTGATGACCGTCGCGGTCGTGCCGATCGGCGTGCTCACCGCGATCTACCTGAGCGAGTACGCGCGTCCCGACTCGAAGCTGGCGCGCGTCGTGCGGCTCGCCGTCAACAACCTCGCGGGCGTGCCCTCGATCGTGTTCGGGCTCTTCGGCCTCGGCTTCTTCGTGCAGACGGTGGGCCGCGGGATCGACAAGGCGGCGTACGGCGGCGTCGCGACGTACGGCAAGCCGGGGCTGATCTGGGCCGCGCTGACGCTCGCGATCCTCACGATGCCGGTCGTCATCGTCGCCACCGAGGAGGCGCTGCGCGCCGTGCCGCGCGAGCTCCGCGACGCCTCGTTGGCCCTCGGCGCGACGAAGTTCCAGACCACGTTCTCGATCGTCGTGCCGCAGGCGATGGGCGGGATCCTCACGAGCGCGATCCTCGCCGTGAGCCGCGGCGCCGGGGAGGTCGCGCCGATCCTGTTCACCGGCGCGGCGTACTTCCTCGCCGAGTTGCCGACGAACCTGAACGATCAGTTCATGAGCCTCGGCTACCACGTCTACGTGCTCGCGACGCAGTCGCCGGACGTCGACCGCACGCGCCCGCAGCTCTACGGCACGGTGTTCGTGCTCTTGATGTTGACGTTCCTCTTGAACCTGCTCGCGGTGATCATCCGCATGCGGACGCGGCGTGCGGCGTCGGCACGCTGAGGCGCCATGGGACCGGGAGCCGCTTCAGCGCTCGCTGCGAAGAACAGAAGTGACGACGCGGTCACGGTGACGTGAGCCGCGCGCGAGATCGCGGGGCGCGTCGGTCAGTCGTTCTGGCTCACGGCGATCTATACGCTCTGACCGCCGGCGGATCCGCCGCTCCGCCGGCGGCGACCCTCGTGATCTTCGAGGAATCTGGTGCGGCGAGCGCGGCACGCCGCGTGCTGTTCGACCGGTGCAGCCCACCCGCTACACTGGAAGGACCGTCATGGCCGACGAGAGAGACATCCCGACCCTCACCCTCACGATCATGCGCGACATGCGCGACGAAATGCGGGGCATGCGCGAAGAGTTGCGAGGCATGCTCGAAGAGCAGCGCCAGACCAACGCGCGCCTCGACCACCACACCGAGATCCTTCAGCACCAGACGCGCGTGCTCGACACCCACACCGATCAGCTCGAGGTGCACGGTCGCGGGATCCTCATGGTGATCGAGGAAGCGCGCGTGACGAACGAGCGCTTTCTGAACTTCGTCAGCGGGGTACACAAGAAGGACCACGACGACCTCCGCTCGCGCGTGCAGAAGCTCGAGGCGCAGGTCTTCCGCACCCGCAAGCACTGAGATCGTTGGTCACTTCGCCGCGAGCGAGCGCTCTCGCCACAATGGAAGGACCGCCATGACCGACGACAGAGACCTCTCGACGCTGACCCTCGAGATTCTGCGCGACATCCGCGACGACCTACGCGGCATGCGCGAAGAGCAGCGCGACGCCAACGCGCGCTCCGCTCGCAGCCGGAGCGTCGAGCAGCGGACGCGTGTGCTCGACATCCACACCGACCAAGGCGACCTCGACCCGCGGATCGAACGGGCGCGCGAGACCAACGCGCGCATCGAGCAATTCATCCGCGGCGACGATCGGAAGAAACACGACGACGAGCTACGCACCCGCGTGGAGAAACTCGAAGTGCACGTTTTCGGCTCCCGCACGCCGTGACCGCAGTCACGACCGTCACGACGACCCTCGTGACCGGCTGCTCAGAAGGTGTTGCCGATCTTCGGACCGAGGCCGTGCACCCCGTCGCCGGACTTCTTCGCCACGGGTGCGGCCGCTTTCGCATTCGCATTCGCATTCGCTTTCGACTTCGGCGGCGCAGTGGCGATCGGTGCGGCGCGCGAGGCCGCTTCGGGCGCATCGTCGCGCGACGTTTTTGGACGGAGCGCGACGATCATCGCGATGGCGACGAGCACGGCTGCGGTCACCGAGAGCATCGCGAAGAGTTGCTTCGGCGAGACGCGGATCCGCGACGCGAACGGCTCGAGCCTCGGGAGCACCGCCTCGCGCAACGCGAGGAACCGGTCGCGTGCGCGGCTCGTTGCCCCTGAGCAGGCCTTCACGAGGCGCAACACTCGGGCGACCGGCGTCTCGCCAGATGGAGCCGCGCCCACGCCCAACGTCCCCGACGCGGCCGCGACGGTCGCGTGGGTGCCCGCGATCGTTGCGTGGCTCGAAGACCCCAGCGCGTCGATCGCCGCGATGGCCTCGGCGGCGTCGCGCGGGCGCTCGTCGGGTTGCTTCGCGAGGAGGCGCGTGACGAGCGCGCGCACGTCGTCGGTGAGCGACGTTGCATCGATCGGCGAGCTCAGCGGCGGTGGCGGCGCGTTGACGTGTTGCGCGATCAGCATGAAGCCGTCCTCCTCGAACGGGAGCTTTCCGCGGATCATCTCGAACAGCATCACGCCCACCGCGTAGAGATCGGCGCGATGATCGATCGCCTTCGCCATCGCCTGCTCCGGCGAGAGGTACGAGGGCGTCCCGTAGATCGCTCCCATGCGTGTGAGGTTCGAATTCGGCCCGGCTTCCTCGCTGCTCTGGGCGACCTTCGCGATGCCGAAGTCGAGGACCTTCACCAGGTCGCCCTCGGCGCGTCGCACGATCATCACGTTCGCGGGTTTGACGTCGCGATGGATGATCCCTTTCGCGTGCGCCGCGCCCAGCGCCGCGAGCACCTGCTTCGTGATCTCGAGCGCGCGCGCGACCGGGAGCGCGCCTCCTTCCAGGACGTGCTTCAGGCTCTCGCCGTCCACGTACTCGAGCACGAGAAAGAAGCTGCCGTCTGGCAGCCGACCGAAATCCGTGGCGGCGCAGACGCCGGGGTGAGCGATGCTCCCTGCGGCGACGGCCTCGCGCTCGAATCGCGCGACGAGCTCGGGATCGCGCAGCGCCTCGGGGAGGAGCACCTTCACCGCGAATCGCTTCCGCATGTGCACGTGCTCGGCGAGGAACACGGCGCCCATGCCCCCTTCGCCGAGCTTGCGGATGACGCGATAGCGGCCCGCGATCGTCTGCGGCTCGTCACCCTCCGCGGGACGCGCGTGACCGAGCGGGGCCGGACTCGGTGTCGCGCGCGGTGTATCGCCCTCGCCAGTCATCGGAGCCGTTCGAGCATAGCGGAGCGTCGAGCCGACGCCGTCACCGTGCCACGCGGAGCGCAAAGCCGGAAGGTACGGATGGGTTGGGGAAGCGGACGCGCCCGACTTCGGATCCGCTGATTTGGTTCAGCTTGCGCTAGAGCATGGGGTGCGCTCCGCTTCCGGGGTTGGCGACCTCCACGACCACCGCTGCACGCGGGAACTTCCACGGGACCGGTATCCTGGGATGCGTCGAGTACTTCGAGAAGAAGTACGGGCCCTCCGCGGCGCACGCAGTGATCGCGAAGCTCTCCCCCGCATCGCGCGCCTTCGTCACGCCGAACGCGCCCATGATGGGGATCCTCGGCGCGCGGAAGTACCCCTACGCGATGGTCGGCGATCTGTTCCGCACGATGATGGTCGTCGCGCGCGTGAAGGACGAGGACGCGTTCATCCGCGACCTCACCGCCGCGGGGATGGACGCGACGCTCAACACCGTCGCGCGCTTCGCGCTCCGCTACATGGTCTCTCCGCAGACCATCGCGGAGAACGCGCAGAAGCTGTGGAACATCTTCCACGACGCGGGCGTGCTCCGCGTGACGCCGGTCAGCGAGACCGAGTACACGGCAGAAATCTCCGCCTGGCCGAACCATGACGTGACGGTATGCAAGATTGCCGTCGAAGCGCGCCGCCGCATCATCGAGCGCACCGGCCGGAAGAACGTCAGCGTCTCGCGCGAGAAGTGCCAGGCGTGGGGCCACGACATCTGCGTCTACCGCGTGCGCTGGGCCTAAATAGCCGAGTGCGATTCTCGAACGCTCGGATTGAACACGGAGGCGCGGAGGCACGGAGGTCCGTGAAGTGCTGCCGCGCGCACCCAGCCGCGTCTCGCCCGCGATCGCATCGAGGACCGGACTCTGGAGCCAGGCCTCGAAGCGTCGCGATCGGCAGACTCTTGAGCCTCCGTGCCTCCGTGCCTCCGTGTTCAATCGACCAGGTACGCCGAGTTCGAGAATCGAGGTCGCTGATTTAGCGCGGCGTCGCTCGTCGACCAGGATCCTCTCTCGATTCGGCCAGCGCACGCAGCGTGGTCGGAGCGTCGAGCCGCCCGCCGTGTTTCTTCCGTAGGAGGCGCTGCGACGGGTAGATGCCGCGGTGACCGGAGAGCAAGTAGGCGACCACGGTCACGATCACCACGTGCGGGAAGATGCCCACGCCGAGGAGCTCGACGGCCATGATGGACAGCGCAATCGGCGTGTTCGCTGCCGCGCCGAACACCGCGGCGATCCCGACTCCGGCGCCGAGCTCGATGGGGAGCCCGAGCAGACGCGCGAGCACGCTGCCGAGCGTCGCGCCGACGAAGAACAACGGCGTGACCTCGCCGCCGAGGAACCCTGCGGCGAGCGTGATCGCGGTGAAGAGGAGCTTCGCCGCGAACGCGTAGCTCGGGAGCGCAGGATCCTGGAACGCCTGCACGATCAGCGGAACGCCGAGGCCGAGGTACGCGCTCGTGCCGCTCACCTTCCACAGGACCACGATCGCGACGCCGCCGAGCGCCATGCGCAGCGATAGCGACGGCACGTCCTTCTCGAGCCGCTTCTTCAGGAAGTGCGTGAGCTCGACGAAGACGAACGTCGCTGCCGCCATCGCGGCGCCGATCACGACGAGCTTCGCGAACACGAGCGGCGTCAGCGTGAGCGAGGGCGCGACGGGATACACCGTGTGCGCGACGAGCTGCCGCGTGACGAAGTCACCGACCAGCGACGCGACCAGCGCAGGCAACAGCGCGTCGTATTTGATCTGCCCGATGCACACGACCTCGAGGCCGAAGACCATTCCCGCGATCGGGGTCCCGAACACCGAGCCGAACCCACCGGCGATCCCTGCCGCGAGCAGCTGACGTCGGGTCTCCTGCGAGACGTGGAAGCGGTGCGCGATCTCGTCGGCGAGGCTCCCGCCCATCTGCACCGCGGTCCCCTCGCGCCCCGCGCTCCCACCGAAGAGATGCGTGAGCACCGTGCCGACGAGCACCATCGGGGCCATGCGGAGCGGGATCTGCGGCGTCGGCTCCTCGCCCTCGTGGATCTCGTGGATCGAGTCGATGATCAGGTCGTTGCCGCCTTTGATCGGCGCGCCCCATCGGCCGTAGATCGCGCCGATCGCGAGCCCTGCGAGCGGCAACGCGTAGACGATGACCTCGTGCGACTCGCGGAACCGTGTCGCGCGATCGAGCAGCCAGAGGAACGCCGCCGACGACAGACCGCACGCGAGCCCGACGAGCGCGCCGAGCGCCGTCCACTGTCCGAGCGCGCGCGCGCCATCCTTCACGATGCCCCAGGTTAGCGGTCTCCCGTCCCGCGTATCCACGACTAGACTGCGCCCGTGCGAAAGGCGGGTCGTGTCATCGCCTGGATCGTGTTCCTCGGCGCGATCACGGCCGCTGTCGTCTTCGGCATGCGCTGGCGTGACAAGAACAAGCCCATCGAGCCGAAGTTCAAGACCGCGAAGGTCGTGCGGGGTCGCATCACCTCCAAGGTGACGGCGACCGGCACGCTCTCCGCGCGCACCACGGTGCAGGTCGGCGCTCAGGTCAGCGGTCGGCTGCAGGAGATCAACGTCGACTTCAACTCGCAGGTCACGAAGGGGCAGATCATCGCCAAGATCGACCCGCGTCTCCATCAGGCCGCCGTGCAGAAGGCGAGCGCCGCGCACAAGGAGGCGAAGGCGAACCTCGCGAAGGCGAACGTCGTCGCCGAGCAGGCCGAGCGTCACTACGCGCGACAGAAGGCGCTCCTCGAGCAAGGGCTCGCCGGCAAGCAGGAGGTCGACCTGGCCGAGACCGCCGCCACCACGTCGAAGGCCGACATCGCCGTCGCGCAGGGGCGGCTCGAGGCCACGGCGGCATCACTGAGCGAGGCCACCGTCAACCTCGGCTTCACCACCATCTACTCGCCGATCGACGGCGTCGTCCTCTCGAAGGCGGTCGACGTGGGGCAGACGGTGACCGCGTCGCTCTCGTCGCCGACGCTGTTCACGATCGCGCAGGATCTCCGCAGCATCCAGGTCGACACGTTCGTCGCGGAGGCCGACGTCGGGAAGCTGAAGCAAGGCATGGACGCGACGTTCACCGTCGACGCCTACCCGGGGCAGCGTTTCACCGGCAAGGTCCGCGAGGTGCGCAACGCCGCGCAGACCGTGCAGAACGTCGTGACGTACGACGCCGTGCTCGACGTGCAGAACGAGAAGCTCGAGCTGAAGCCGGGCATGACCGCGAACG
>JBKJQC010001260.1:0-12910 GCA_046593995.1 Polyangiales bacterium | reverse complement strand
GCAGACGGTGCCGCATGCACCGTCTGCAGTGCGGGGCAAGTCTGCTCGAACAACGTGTGCGCGACGAGCTGCGCCTCGAGCTTGACCACGTGCGGCGCGGACGACGCGGGTGACGCCGGCGTGGCCTACTGCGCCAATACGGTGACCGACAATCAAAATTGCGGCACATGCGGCAAAGCTTGTGCGAGCGGCGAGTCCTGCACCGGCAGCACCTGCGCCCTCACGTGCGGCGCGGGGCTCGACACCTGCGGCGTCGCAGACTCGGGCACGGCGGGCGCGGCGTATTGCGCGAACTTCCAAACCGACAATACCAATTGCGGCGCTTGCGGCCGAACGTGCGGCGCCGGTCTGGCGTGCGTGCTCGGCACCTGCAAGACGACGTGCGGCGCGGGCTTCGACTTCTGCGCGGGCGCCGACGCGGGGGCCGACAGCGGCGTCGGCTACTGCGCCAACTTCGTGACCGACAACGCCAACTGCGGCGTGTGCGGGCGAACGTGCGGCGCGGGCGAAGTCTGCTCGAATGGCACGTGCGGCACCACCTGCGCCTCGAACCTCACGACGTGCGACGGTGATGCGGGCGCGAAGTATTGCGCCAATGTGCGAACCGACAACACCAACTGCGGCCAATGCGGCAAGACGTGTGGCGCCGGCCAGGCCTGCGTGGGTGCAACGTGCAGCACGACGTGCGGCACCGATCTCACCTCGTGCACCACCGACGCGGGCGCAGGCTTCTGCGCCAACCTGAAGACCGATCCGAGCAACTGCAACACCTGCGGGTTCGCCTGCGGCGCGGGGCAAGTCTGCACCAACGGCGCGTGCGTCGCGGGCTGCGCCTCGCCGAACACGACGTGCGGCGGTGACGGCGGCGCCTCGTACTGCGCCGACTTGAGGAACGATCCGAACAACTGCAACGCCTGCGGCAACAGGTGCCCGGCCGGCCAGCTCTGCAACAGCAGCGTGTGCGCGCAGTTCTGCGGCGTCGGTCAGCTGTCGTGTCCCGGCATCGGCGGCGGCGCCTCGTATTGCGCCAACTCGGCGAGCGACTTCCAGAACTGCGGCGCGTGCGCGAAGGTCTGTGGCGGCGGCCTCGCCTGCTCGAACGGCGCGTGTGCGACGCCCCCCCCGCTCGCGATCACGGCCGACACGAACTTGAGCGCCACCAACACCAACGGCCGAACGTGCGCCGACGGCGGCGACATGGTGAGTTACTCGGTCGCCGGCCTCACGGCCACGACCGCGACGCTCGCGAACGCCGTGTCGGCGGGCTGTCTCTCGGTGGCCGACGAGGTCATCCTCATCAACCTGCAAGGCGTCGCCAGCGCGACGACCAACGTCGGTAACTTCGAGCGGTTCCGCGTTTTGTCGGTCAGCGGTTCGACCGTCACGTTCTCGACGGCCAAGACCAAGTTCTACGGCAACGGTGCGAGCGACGACACCAACCTCGGCGTCGCGCGCGGCAACCAACGCGTGATGCTGCAGAGGATCCCCGCCTACGGCAACGTGGGCGTCGCGACCAGCACGACGCTGACCGGCAACGGGTGGAACGGCGTGAAGGGCGGCATCTTCACGATTCGCTCGTTCGGCACGATCACCGTCGCCGGGACGATCAGCATGAAGGGCGCCGGCTACGCGGGCGCTCCGCAACAACTAGCCGTCAACGCCAATGGCATCCAAGGCGAGTCGATCGGTGGCTTGGGCGGCCAAGCACAGACGGCGAATTTCGGCGGAGGCGGCGCGGGCATCGGCGACGGCAACGGGTGCGACTCGTTCGGCGTCTCGGGCGGCGGCGGCGGCTACGGCTCGCGGGGCTTCGCGTCCTCGTACCCCACCTGCGGCGGCGCGGGCGGCAACGTCGTCGGCGCTCCGGCGCTCGGCCAGATCTTCTTGGGCTCCGGCGGCGCCTCGGGCGGCACCGACAACGTCCTCAGCGACAACCCGCCCGGTGGCTTCGGCGGTAACGGCGGCGGCGCCATCCTGCTGTGGGGAACTTCGACCGGCATCCTCAACAACGGCACTCTCGATGTCGCGGGCAGCAACGGCGAAGGCGACTTCACGCCGTGCACGGCGGCCGACACGGTGTGCAGCTGGGACTACTCGGGCCCCGGCGGCGGCGGTTCGGGCGGCGCGCTGCGCTTCTTCGCCACGACCAACGTGAGCGGCACCGGCATGCTCCTTTCGAGCGGCGGCCTCGGCGGCCCTGCGAGCGGCCCTGCCGGCAATGGCGGCAACGGCGGCTTCGGGCGCATCTTGACCCCGTTCGCCTCGTGCGCGGCGCTCAAGACGGCCTTCCCCTCGACGCCGAGCGGGCTGTACACGCTCACCAACGGCAACGCCACCGTCGACGTCTACTGCGACATGACGTTCGACGGCGGCGGCTGGACTCTCATCCTCGACACCGCCAACAACCAAACGCCTGACACTCTCGCCACTTCGACGGCCGTGGTGCCTGGCTCGGCGAGCCGCATGCCGCTCGCGATGATGCAGAGCTTCGCGAACGCCGCGTCGCGGGTTCACATGCGAACGACGGACGCCGCGACCACGCGAGCGTTCACGACCGTCGCCAACGCGCAGCCGATCATCAACCTGCGCGCGGGTCATCAATTGAACTTCGGCACGTCCAACGTGACGCTCGCCGACTACACCGGTCCGTTCGCGACCCAAGCGATTCTCGGGTTCCTAGGCCCGTGCCCGGCCAACGATTGGCCGAGCGTCTACCACGCGTGCGGCAACGCGCAGGGCTTGCACGTCTCGACCGATGCGTCGCGCTGGGTGTACGACGCCAATGGTTTCGCGAACGAGCCGATGCAGGTTTACGTCAAGTAACAACGCTCGAGAGCCGAGACGATTCACCGCCTCGTGGCCCATGTGGCTGCGGGGCGGTGGTGCTTTTGTTGGTCGCGCGCGTCGGGAATTCAGTCGCCTGTCGCGATCGCCGACGCCGCATCGCCCCGAGACAGCGGATTTCACGCTAGATTGCGTTGGCCCCGCCGTTGCAGTGAGCCCCCGGCACGCCGTCTCTGGCGCGGAGGTCTCCCATGAACAAGTGGCTTCGCTCTTTCTTCGCAGTCGTCGCGATCTCGGTTCCGGTCCTCGCGGTGTCCGGTGAGGCGCTCGCAGGCAAGGGGGGCAAATCGAAGGGAACACCGACGTCGGTGGAAGCGAAGTTCTCGAAGTGGATGCTCACGCCGCACGGCACGATCGGCGGCATCGTCCTCGAGAACGGCACCGTCATCCGCGTGCACGAGGACGCCGTGCGCGACACGTCGCTCGAGGCGGGCGACACGATCCACGTCGACGCGCAGGCGAAGGGCACCGTCTTCTTCAAGGCGAAAATCACCAAGGCGGGCAAGGTCGTCGTCGAGGACGACAAGAAGCACGCGCCAGGTTCGAAGGGCGGCGACAAGAAGAAGCACGACGCCTCGAAGCTCTCGGCCGTGAGCGTGAGCGGGACCGTCGCGAACGTCATCCCCGGTCACAAGGGGAAGGTAAACGCCATCATGCTCTCCGACGGCACCGCGGCCTACGCGCCCCACGGCAAGGACGCGACCGATCTCGGCTCGTTCGGCTTGAAGAAGGGGGACACCGTGACCGTGACCGGCAAGGGGGGCACGTACCCGCTCGGCAAGGCGCTCGTGATCGAGTCGATCAAGCTGCCTTCCGGTGACGTGAAGAAGCTCTGATCCCCGCATGTCGATTCGTCGCCGTCTGGTCTTGATCGTCGTCCTCTCGGCGATCGTTCTGACGGCGGCGGTGTTCGCGATCGCGCAGCTCGTGTCGACGAGCGACTCCGCGCGCGTCGAGAGCGCCGAGACGACTGCCGGGGAGATCGCCGAGGCGATGGCCGCGACGTGGACGGGGCGGCCGACGGAGCTGGGAGAGGATCTCGCAGCCCCGGCGGTGCGCGCGTTCCTCCAGCGTGGGGCCGGGAGCGCGCTGACCGCCGCGCCACGCGCTGCGACCGGCCTCTGTCGCAACGGAGACGTCGCCCTCCAGCTCCGACACGGCGGACGACGCGAGGGTGCGCGCCCGTTCGCGTTGCCGCCCGAGCTCCTCGCAGTCGTCGCCGAGACCTGCCGCGGAGGCGCACCGCTTCGCGTGCACGTGCGCGGAGACACCGTGGTCGTGGCCATCGCCAAGGCAGGGAACGGCTGGGACGCGTGGGCCTCGATCCCGGTCCGCACGCGCGATCGCACGCCCCTCGGCTGGAAGATCGCGCTCTTCGTCCTCGCGAGCGGCACGCTCGTCCTCGTGATCGTGACCCTCGACGCGATCGTCGCGCTCCGCCGCGGCGCCGGTCAGCTCGACGACGCGCTCCACAAGCTGCGCGGCGATCTCGGCGCATCGATCGACGCGCCGCGCGCGGAGGAGCTCGCGCGCATCGCGACCGGCTTGCAGGAGATGGCGAAGGATCTGCGAGCGACTCGAGGCCGCGAGCTCGAGCTCTTGCGGTCACTCGAGCACGAGCAGCGACTCGCCGGGCTCGGCCGCGTCGCCGCCGGCGTCGCGCACGAGGTCCGTAACCCGCTCGCCGGAATGAAGCTGCGCCTCGATCTGATGGCCCGCGCGGCCGATCTGCCGGAGGAGCTCCGGACCGACGTCGATGCGTGTCTGCAGGAGGTCGATCGCCTCGACCGCGTCGTGCGGTCGCTGCTCGGCGTGGCCCGCCGCGATCCCGGAGAGCGCAAGCCCGTGGATCTCGCGGCGCTCGTCGACGAGCGCATCGCCCTCGCGTCGGAGACGACCGGCGTCACCGTCGTGCGGCGAGGGAGCGCCTCTGCCTCGACCGATCCCGACGCCCTCGCGCGGGTGATCGACAACCTCCTGCGCAACGCCATCGAGGCGAGCCCGCCCTCGGCGGAGGTGGTGGTGGAGCTCGCATCGGGCGAGCGCACGACGGTGACCGTCGTCGACCGCGGGCCTGGAGTCCCCGATGCGCGCGTGAGCGAGCTGTTCGAGCCGTTCTTCACCACCAAACCCGAGGGGACCGGGCTCGGGCTGTGGATGTCGCGCTCGCTCGTGCAGGCGCTCGGCGGTACCCTCGACTACGCGCGCGACGGCGACACCTCACGCTTTACCGTGGCGCTCACCTGAATGGCGAACATAGTGCCGACCGTACTGATCGTGGACGACGAGCGCTCGATCCGCGAGGGCCTCACGCGCGCGGTCGCCTCCGCGAAGCTCACGCCGATCGCGGTCGAAGGGATCGTCGCCGCGCGCGCGGCGCTCGCGAAGGGGGGGATCGACTGTGTCCTCCTCGACATCCGCCTGAAGGACGGTGACGGCCTGGAGTTCCTCGGCGAGATCCGCCGCGACCACGCCAAGGTGCCCGTGGTGATGGCGACCGCCTACGGCGACTCGGGCCGCGCGATCGCCGCCATGAAGGAGGGTGCGTTCGAGTACCTGACGAAGCCCTTCGACTTCGATGCGCTGCTCGCGACGCTGCAGCGCGCGGTGAAAGTGCGCGCAGCGACGCGCGAATCGCGAGACCCGCACGACGTCGACGAAGCGGTGCCGGCGTTGATCGGCTCGAGCCCGCGGATGCTCGACGTGTGGAAGGCGATCGGCCGCGCGGCGGCGAGCGACGCACCGGTGCTCATCACGGGCGAGAGCGGCGTCGGCAAGGAGCTCGTCGCGCGCGCCGTCCACGAGAACGGCGCGCGTCGCGAGAAGCCCTTCGTCGCGGTGAACGTGGCCGCGCTCCCAGCGACGCTCGTCGAGAGCGAGCTCTTCGGCCACGAGAAGGGCGCGTTCACCGGCGCGACCGCGCGCAGGGAAGGGCGCTTCGAGGCCGCGGCCGACGGGACGCTGTTCCTCGACGAGATCGGGGATCTCGAGCTGCCGATGCAGACGAAGCTGTTGCGCGTCCTGCAGGAAGGCACGCTCGAGCGGCTCGGCTCGCAGACGGTGCTCACGTCGCGGGCCCGCGTGATCGCCGCGACCTCGAAGCCGGTCGATCCGGGGGCCGTGGGCACGACGCTCCGCGAGGACCTGTTCTACCGCCTCTCCGTCATCCGCATCGACGTGCCGCCGCTCCGAAAGCGCCGCACCGACATCCCGCTGCTCGTCGAGGGATACCTCCGGCGCCGCGCCAAATCGCCCTCCGAGCGGCGCGCCGTGTCCGAAGCGGCCATGACGAAGCTCAGCGGCCACGACTGGCCGGGAAACGTGCGTGAGCTCATGCACGTGGTCGAGCGAGCGTGCGTCATGACGCCGAGCGAGGTGCTCGACGAGGCCGATTTCGATCTCGGCGCGCGCAGCGTCACGCTCCATGCACGGTCGAACGCAGGCATCGAAGATCGCCCCGACTCGCTCGATCTCCACGCCGCCATCGCGGCCCTCGAACGCGACTTCATCCAGCGCGCGCTGAAGCGCGCGCAGGGCAATAGGGCCGAAGCCGCGCGGCTCTTGGGCATCGCGCGTCAGCAGCTCTACGTGAAGCTCAAAGACCTCGCGATCGACCCCGACGCGACCGACTGAGCCCCGACGCTTTCAGATCGAAATCAGCACCGGCATCGGAGGATGTGCGCGAACATCCCGGGCTCGGAGATCGCGCGCGAACAGCGTCGCCATCCGTGGAGGGAACACATGCAAAAGCTCACATCCGTCGTCGTCGCCGTGGCCATCGTCTTCGGCGCGCAGCTCCTGACCGGCTGCAAGGACAAGAAGACCCAGGCCTGCGCGCACGTCCTGGTCGAGGTCGCCGAGTCCGAGGTGATCATCCAGAAGGCGCGTGACGACAAGGACAACATGCTCGCCGACATCGGCAAGGCGATGGGGAAGGAGTCCAAGGCCCTCAAGGCCGAGAAGGTCGATGACGCGAAGCTCGCCCAGGTGAAGGACGACTACGCGGAGTCGCTCGAGGCCTACGCCGATCTGTACAAGGACAAGGACATGAAGATCGACGAGTGGCTCAAGGCCGTCGGAAAGCTGAACAGCAAGCGGTACCAGTTGACCGACCAGATCGTGAGCTACTGCAAGATCGACGGCGGCAAGACGAAGGACGACTGACGGTCAGCCGAACGAGACCTTCGTCCCCGGCGGCATCTCGATGCCGGCCATGAGAATCACGGCGGCGACACAGTCCGTCTCGGGGAGGATCTGGAACGAGTGCTCGGTGCCGGCGGCGTTGATCATCTTGTCGCCGGCGCGGAACGTGCGCCCGGTGCCGTCCTCGCAGATCGCGCCTTCGAGGAAGAGGTGTCGCTCGTCGCCGACGTGACGATGGAGGCCCCAGTGCATCCCTGCCGGGAACCGCACGAGGCCGGCGTCGACGCCGAGGCGCGCGAGGGCCGGCCCCGGCGCGAGGTGGATGAGCCCGATCCCGGAGTCGTGCTCCCACGCCTCGGGAGCGTCCACCGCATCGAGGAGCGAGCGCGCCTTGTCCGTCGAGATCTCGAAGAAGCTCGCGAGCGCTTGCTCGTACTGCGCGAGCCGTCCCTTGGCCTCGGCGGCCGCGAGCAGTCGGCCGCGGATCGACGGGGAGGGGGCTTTCGGCCGTAGCGAGGTTGCGAGCCCTGCCGTCGCTTCGCCGTAGCTCGCGGCTTCCGCGGCGCAGCGCGGGCACGTGCTCAGATGACGCTCGACGAGCTCGTGCTCTTCGCGCGCGAGGAGACCGAGCGCCCACTCGGGGAGGCTCTCACCGACGTGCGCGCTCATGGCAATGCTCCGAGACGTCCCTGCGGCGGCATCGGATCACCGAGACCCGCGCGCAGCTTGGCGAGCGCGGTGGCGACCCGTGATTTGACGGTGCCGATCGGTGCATCGATGCGCGCGGCGATCTCCGCCGACGAGAGCCCTTCGAAGTATCCGAGCTCGAGGACCGTACGCTGCTCGTCCGGCAATGCGGCGAGCGCGCGGCGGAGCGTCGCGCGATCCGCCCCGTTCGCGGGATCCTCGACTGCGAGGTCGCGCTGCTCGGACAGCTTCTCGGGATCGGTGACGATCACGCGCGCCACCCCGACCGACTTCTTGCGGTCGATGGCCCTGCTGCGGAGGCGAACCAGGAGCCACGAGCGCACCGTTCCGCGCGCGCCGTCGTAATCGGCCGCGTGACGCCACACCTCGAGGAAGACGTCGTGGAGGAGATCCTCGGCCTCGCGTCGGTCACCGAGGACGCGCGCCGCGACCGCGAGCAGGACGGGTGAATGCCGATCGTAGAGCGCGGCGAGGGCCGCCCGATCGCCTCGCACCATTGCTTCGCAGAGCTGCGCGTCGTCCACGTGAGCCGTAGGCTCCCCGCCCCGCGGCGTCGGAAATCTAGACGCAATCGTAGCAAAGGCGGCTCCGGAGTCCAATGCGGCTCGCCGGAATTCATGGGCGGATCCGGGAGATTCAGCATCACCAACCTACGGTACGAGCCCGCCTCGAAGGTGGATCGACCCCTCAGAGAGCGTGAACTTTTCAGTCGCGACCGAGCCGCCCAAAAACAGCAAAAACAGGGAGGCGGGGAGACGGGGAGGCGAGAAGGAGGAGACCCAGCGGTCTGCCGGACGCCGCGACGACGTCGATGCCGCTCATGGCCGCCACGACCTCGAGGTGCGCGCGCGGCAGCACATGCTGGATCCCGCTGATCTTCCCGCCTCCCCGTCTCCCTGTTGGTCCTTTGTGGAGGCGAGCGAAAGATTCACGACCGATCAGGGGACGAATTTCGTGCTCTTCGGGTTCGCGTAGACCGTGAGCACCGGAGCGCCCTCGAGCGCGACCACGTGCACCGGGGTCGTCGTCCCGAACGCGAGCCAGATCTGGTGCTCGACCTCGTCCATGTGCTGCTCGTGCTCGATCACGGCGATGTCGACCGCCGACGTGTTCCACCACTCGGCCTCGATCTCGGGACGGAGGCGGCCGTCGAGGCGCAGCTGCTCCCACGACGCGTGGAAGGTGTCGTTCGCGTAGACGCGTCCGCCCTTCGGCAGGTGGACGTTGAGCCAGTCGACGATCGCGCCCGTCTCGTACCCCCAGAAGCCACGGTTCAGCCCGAGATCCGCGCCGCCCGAGGGGCCGCCGACGATCGCGGTGTAGTGCGAGAGGCCGTGCGGATGCGAGCGCTTCGTCTGCACCGCGGCCGGCGCGAGCACCGTCCCGCCCACCAGCAAGACGGCCGCCGCGAACGCGAGCCGGGGGAAGCGCGCCTCGCCGAGCGCTTCGTGTCTCCGCGCGCGCACGGCCTCGACGAGCCTGGTCGCGACGAAGACGATGCCGACGCCGGCGAACATGCAGAGGAACGGGTACGCCGGGTGCCAGTGCTTCGTGCCCCCGAAGTGCGGAACCTTCGGGTGCGCGATGAGGGCGATCGGCAGGTTCATGTTGAAGAACCAGAAGAACGCGGTGCGCCGGTCGTCTTCGACCTTCGCGAGGCGACCCGGCAGGATCGGCGCGAGGATCGCGCGCCACTTCGTCCCGACACCGATCATCATCGCCACGAGCGTCGCGAACGGCACCGTCGCGAGCACGAGCAGGTACGGCATCGAGATCGGGAACGGCGGCTGGAAGTACGTCTTGTGCAGGTACTCGATGTTGTAGAAATCGTGGCGCGCGTGGAAGGTGAAGTACCAGTCGATGCGCGCCCACGTGTCGTGCCACAGACGCGGCCACCCGTAGACGAAGATCGCGGGACCGAACATCCCCATGAAGAGGAACGGCCAGGGGATCGGCAGCACGCGCAGCCGACCCTGCAGCGTCGGGTGCGAGCCGGGGCGCGCGCGGAGCGTGTCGTACGCGAGCCATACGTAGTGCACGACGAACACCACGGGGAGGAACCAGGAGTTGTGCTTGGTGAGCAGCGCGAGGCCCCAGATGACGCCGGCGCCCATCGCCCAGCCCATGCTCTTGAGGCCGCGCCAGTACGCATACGCGACCGCGACCCATGCGAGCGCCGCCGCTGCGTCGAAGCCGGCGAGGTGCGCGTCGAAGTACGACCGGGGGATGGCCGCCTGCAGCAGCGCGGCCGCGATGCCGGCGGCGCGCCCGGAGACCTCGGAGGCGAAGAGGTACGTGATGTAGAGGACGAGGCCTCCCGCGACCATCCCGGGGAAGCGAAAGGCGGCGCTCTCTTCGGTGAAGAGCTTCGGTGCGATGCGCGCGACGCCTCGGACGAGCCAGGAGAGAGGCATCGTCACCCACGAGCGGTGGAACAGCTCGACGAGCCCCGTGGGCCAGGTCTTCCAGAAGTAGATCCACGAGAGGGCGAACCCGGACTTCACGAGCGACGGGTGCTCTGCGTTCGCCGCCCAGTGCGCGTCGAGCACGTTCTTGTCGAACGCGCTCTCGCGCACCACCTTGTCCGCCGAGAGCAGCTTCTCGAACCAGCCGGCGTAGGACTTCGCCGCGTCGAAGTACATGCCCTCGTCGCGCATGAAGCCAAGGCTCCACGCCGTGCCGAGGATGATGGCGATGTATGCGGTCGCGAGGGCGAGCCCGACGAAGTGATCGGACCAGGTCGGCCCTCTGCGGAGCGGCGCGAGGAAGCCGTCACGGAACGCGCCGCGGAGTGCTCCGAGGGCCGCGAGCGCGACGAACGCCGTCGTCAGGAGGAGGAGGATGCGGATCATTCGCGGAGCTCCGCGGCGATGCAGCTCGTCCGGAACTGCGGGCTGCCCTCGGCGTAGGTCTCGATCCGGATCGGGTGCGACTGCCCCGCGAATTCCGCCGTCGAGCCCTCGAAGCGGAGCCAGCCGTCGCCGTCCTTGTGACGGGCGTGGGCGACCTCTTTCCCGTGGATCGTGATCGCGACGTGGAGCGGCGAGTGGCCGAGATCACGCTCGTTGAAGACGTGGAGGCCGACGTACGCGACGACCTTCTTCGCGATGGGACGCGCCGGCCACTCGACGGCGGTGCGCGACTCGGTCGGGTGCATCATCACGCAGCGCCGCGGCTGCCAATCGAGGTCGGTGAGCACGGTCGTGCCGACCCACGTCCAACCCGGATCGTAGGGCGCGCAGAGGTAGCGATTCTGCGCGGGGGAGGGGCCCTGGAAGAGGTTCGGGATCTTCGGGGACACACCCGTCTCCCAACGACACGGCTCCGACTTGCCGTCGGGCGCGAGCTTCATCGCCTGCACGTCGGGGCCGAACTCGGCGACGAGATCGCGGACGAGCTTCTCGGGCTTCGGGTTGATCAAGGTGCGGAGCCGCACCGGGCCGAAGCGCTGTTCGCGCTCGAGCTTCCAGCCCAACGTCTGCGGATCGTCCTTGCCGCGGATCGAGAGCTCGAGCACGCGCGGCACGGTCTCGAGATCGGCGCGGCCGACCATGCGGAGATCGACGAGCGACGTGTCGACCTCGCCGAGCGCCTTGCGACCGAGCGGCTCCGCCCAGCGAGGGGCGACGAGGATCATGTCGCCCGGCTTCCTCGCGACGGACGCGGCGCTCGCGGCGGCCCGCCACTCGACGTCGGTCGGCACCTTTCGCTTCTGCACCTCGGCTGCGACGAGCTCACCCACGCCGACGACGGGTAGGATCGCGCAGAGGGCGATGCGGAGTCCTGGGTGCACGACGAGACCGGGCGCGCGGGTACCACGGCGTCCGCGCGGGCGCACGCGTCCCATGCCGAACCACGCCACACTCCCCCTCTTCGCCTCGATGCGCTAGGGACTCGGCGTGCCGGACGCCTCGGTGATTGAGGGAGGGGCCCCTTTGGGGAGGGGCCCGAGTGTGATCGAAGGGGACAACCTCGAGGTGCTCGCCTCGCTCGAGCGCGATCCGACGGTCGCCCGACAGGTCGCGCTCGCCTACCTCGATCCGCCCTTCGGGACCGGGCGTGACTTCGGTGCGTACGACGATCGCTGGCCGGACCGCGCGACGCTCGTCGCCCTGCTGACGCCGCGACTCGAGGCGATCCATCGCCTGCTCCGCGACGACGGCTCGATCCTCGTGCACCTCGATCACCGTATCGCGCACGTGATCGCCGTACTCCTCGATGGACTGTTCGGACCGGGCGACCGCGATCCCAAGCGCAACCAGCCGACGCCCGGCTTTCGCAACGAGATCGTGTGGGCCTATGGTCTCGGCGGCAGCTCCGATCGGAACTACCCGCGGAAGCACGACGTGATCCTCTGGTACACGAAGGGCTCGCGTTGGACCTTCGACGCGCCGCGCATGGCCGCGCGCTCGATGCGCATGAAGGGCGAGACGAAGAAGCAGCTCGATGTCTTCCTCGGCCCGCCCCGGCTCGACGGAGACGAAATGGAGCGGGCGTCCTTCGGAGACGTGTGGGACGTCGCTGCCATCAACAACATGGCGAAGGAGCGCACCGGATATCCGACGCAGAAGCCGCTCGCGTTGCTCGAGCGTCTCGTCGCTGCGCATACGCTCCCGGGCGACCTCGTGCTCGATCCGTTCTGTGGAAGTGGCACGACCCTCGTCGCCGCTCAGCGGCTCGGCCGGCGCGCGCTCGGCATCGACCAGAGCGCCGAGGCGCTGCGCATCAGCCGCGAGCGGCTCTCCCTCGTGCGCTCTCCCTGAGGGCGCGAGTATCCTGAGCCGCTGATGTCCCGTCCCGGAGGCTTCCGTCGTCAGCCGTCACGCGTCGCGCAGCCCGCGGAGCACGCGCCTGCTCGTGCGCCCGCGCGCCAGCGCTTCGTCAAGCCGACGCTCTCTCCCCAGGTGACGACCTTGTGGGACTACCCCTCGCAGCACTACGGCGAGGACGAGCAAGGGGACAAGAGCTACCGCGGCGCGACGCCGTCGTACGTGATCTGGAACGTGCTCCATCGCTACACCGCGGAGGGTGACGTCGTCGTCGATCCGTTCTGTGGGAGCGGCACGACCCTCGACGTCTGCAAGGATCTCGGGCGCAAGGGCCTCGGGTTCGACGTCGCCCCGGCGCGCGAGGACGTGCAGCAGGCGGACGCGCGTAGCCTCCCGCTCAAGGCGAAGAGCGTCGATCTCGTGTTCATGGATCCGCCCTACGCCGA
>JBKJQC010000494.1:0-2864 GCA_046593995.1 Polyangiales bacterium | reverse complement strand
GGCTTCGACGCCGCCGCGGCTGCGGGCAACAAGCCCTCGACGTCGACGCTCTACGCCGCCCGCAGCCATCGCGCCGCCGGGAGTTGCGCGCAGGCGATGCCGCGGTTCCAGAAGGTCGTCTCCACTTGGCCATCGAGCGCGGACGCTCCATACGCAGCGCTGGAAGGCGGGCAGTGCGCGAAGGCGCTCGGCGACGTCCCGACCGCGCGCGCGCTGTTCCTCAAGGCCAAGTCGTACCCCGCGACGCAGAAGAGCGCCGAGGCGGAGCTCGCCGCGCTCGACAAGCCGCCGGCCACCGCGCCGAAGGCGATGAAGCCCGCGACGACAGACTCGTACTGACGACTCACCCGCCGCGCGCTCTCTCGTCCGTGGTAGAACCGTGGGACCGATGTCCCGACGGGCCTTCGTTCGAGCGAGCTCCTCCGCCCTCGCGCTGTCCGCGCTCCTCTCGGTGCCGACGTCTTGCTCGAGCGATCCGCCGCGCCGTCCCGCGGCCGCGGTCGGTTTCTCGCTGGTGTTCGACAAGGGGATCGATCCGAAGGGTCTCCTCGACGTAGATACGGTGAAGCTCCGCGTCTACGACGGCGCCGTGGTCGCCTGCGAAGGCGCTTCGTTGCCGGTGCCGCCCGAGACGGTGGAGCGGATCGCGGAGCTCTCGTTCGCGCGCTGCGACGCCGCGGGGAAACCGGCGTGGTGCGGCACGCTCACCCTCGAGAAGAACGCCGACCGGCCGCTCACGTTCTACGTCGAAGGGCGCTACGCCGCGCGGAACGACGGCTTCACCGGCTGCGCCACGCGCGCCGTCGATCAGGATCCCCTGCAGCTCGAGCTGAAGGCGCAGCCGATCATCCAGGGCGTGCAGTGCGGTGACGTCATCGTCGGCTACGGCGAGACCTGCGATCCCGGCGTCGGCGTGGTGGACGAGGCGTGCGACGGCGCGAAGTGCCAGACGAAGGAAGTCGTCCTCGGCAACGGCAAGGCCACCGAAAACTTCTATCGTGGGTTGCCGGGTCGGAAGACCGGCCTCGACATCCGGTTCCACGACGGGAAGTTCTATGGGTTGTGGGCCGACAAGGCGACCGGGGGTAGCGGCGGTGACGCGAGCGGCCCCGAGCTCACGATCCGGCGCGTGTCCGGAGACCTGATCAGCGAAGCGACGCCCACCGTGCTTCGCACCGAGGTGCGGCTGCCCGACCAATCGGGCGCAGCGACGACCAGCGGGGCGCCGCGTCGTCCCGAGCGCTGCTCGAATCCATCGTTCGCGCCGCTCCCCTTGCAGGCCTGGCTCGCGGTCTTCCTCTGCGGCGGGAAGGTGGTCGCCTCGCCGCAGCGGACGAACCTCGGTGTCGCGAGCGCCGCCGACGTGCAGGTGAACGCGACGATCAACGCGTCCGAGCCCGACGCCGCGTCCTCGCCGACCGGCGAGGTGCTGATCGCGTTCGTCGAGGCGAACGCGGTGAAGAGCGTGCTGCGCAAGGCCGACGGCACCTTCTCCGGCGCGCAGATCCTGAGCTCCGGCGGCACAGTGTCCCATCCGCGCATCGCCTGGGTCGGCGGTGACTTCGTCGTCGTGTGGGGCAACGGCGACGACATCAAGATCCGCCGTGTCGGCGCCGACGGTACGCCGAAGGGCGCCGAGCTCCGCGTGAACGAGAACCGCGCGGCCGGCGTCCAGAGCGAGCCCGACGTCGCCGGCTTCGAGACCGGCGAGTTCCTCGTCGCCTGGAAGGACGCGCAAGGAGACGTCGGCGCGGACATCCGCGTGCAGAAGTTCGACAAGACCGGTATGCCCACCGGCGCCGAGATCGCGGCCGTGCTCGACGACACGAAGAAGGACGGCGATCAGAGCGCGCCTGCGGTGGCCGCCGGGCGATCGCCGGCCGGGACGCGCTTCTTCCTCGTCGCGTGGCAGACCACCACGCAGATCGCTGCGCGCTACGTGAAGGTCGACGAGCCCGGCTTCCTCTTGAACCACGTGAACAAGACCACGAGCGAGTTCGACGTCGGTGTCGACGCGCGTCCGCGCTCGTCGCCCGCCGTCGCGGTCGGTCCGACCCACGTCGCGATCGCGTGGGCCGACGAAGGGCCGGGCGATCCGGGCGGAGACGACGATCGCGTTCGCGTACGTCGGCTGCCGATGCCCGACCCGCCGAAGTGAGTCAGTTGCTCTCGTCCGGTCGCACGTAGGCGATCGTGTGGATCGCCTCGACGAGGCGCTCCCGATCGTCGAGCGCCAGATCGAGGAAGCGCACGCCCATGCCCGGGTTCGGATTCGAGCCGTGCGGACGGTGCGGGTTGATCCACGCGACCTCGCCCGCGAGCTCGAACGCGCACGAACCGGCCTTTGCGAAATGGAGTCGCACGCGCGTGCCGACGGCCAACGGATGCTCGGTGCGGACGAAGAGCCCGAGGGAGCTCACGTTCGTGATGTACGCGTAGAGGAACGTCTCTTCGCTCGCGCAGTCGACCGCCCAGCACACGTCGGCTCGGTCCTCCGATCGGGCCGTGAACGACGCTGCGGGCGCGTGACTGTCGCGTCGCTCGGACATCTGCCCTCGGCCTTAGCCCTCCCCTAGGCGTCGAGCAAGGGCCCAAGAAGTCGTCAGTCGTCAGTCGTCAGTACGAGAATCGAGACGAGAGCACAGTGCGCGCGCTCTCGTCTCGGCCCGACGACTGAGAGGTCGTGAATCTTTCGCTCGCCTCCACGATGGACCAACAGGGAGACGGGGAGGCGAGGAGATCAGAGGGAGGTCGAGCATATGCTGCCGCGCGCGGACACCAACGTCTCGGCGGCCATGGTGTCGTCGACGTCGTCGCGTCGTCCGGCAGACCCTCTGGGTCCTCCCTCTCGCCTCCCCGGCTCC
>JBKJQC010001063.1:0-3352 GCA_046593995.1 Polyangiales bacterium | reverse complement strand
GCTCTCCGAGAACAAACAGGGAGACGGGGAGACGGGGAGGCTTTTTGGTGGAAGCCGAGATCGGCAGACTCTGAAACTCCTTCTCGTCTCCCCGACTCCCCGGCTCCCTGTTTTCTCCGATCTCCGTGCCTCCGTGCCTCCGTGTTCAATCGATCGATACGCTTTCCTTGTCCAGACGCAGGCGTTGGACGAAGTTGAGGAGCTCCTTCGTCGCGCCGGGCGGACAGTCGATGTGCACGAGATCGGGCTTGGTCGCGATCACGTCGTCGAGCGTCCGGGTCTGGCGGACGTGAACCTCGTACCCGGCGTCCTCGAGGACCGCGCCGAGAGCATGGACGAGATCGGGATCGTCGTTCAACACCAGGATCTTTGCGCTCACCGGAGCTTGGACGCCCCCTTGTTCCCGCCGGCGCGCCGGGCCGCTGGATGCCGCGTCGCGATCGCTGCATCCTGGCCCGACAACGAGAGCGGGAGGCGACATGACGCGCATCGGGATCATCGGGACGGGGAACGTGGGTGGAGCGCTCGGCGTGCGGCTCGCGCGCGCGGGATATTCGGTGATCTTCGGCTCGCGGAAGGACGTGTCGCCGCTCGTCGCCGAAGCAGGCGAGAGTGCGACGCAGGCGAGTCAGGAGCAGGCCGCGAAGGACGCCGACGTCGTCTTCCTCGCCGTCCCCGGCAACGTGGCGCTCGAGGTCGCGCGAACCCTCGCGCCCGCGCTCGTGGGCAAGGTCGTCGTCGACTGCAACAACCCACTGCGCTGGGAAGCCGGGCCGGTATGGACGCCGCCGAAGGAAGGCTCGCTCGCAGCGGCCATCGCGGCGGTCGCGCCCGGCGCGCGCGTCGTCAAGGCGTTCAACGGCTTCGGCGCGGAGTTCCACGCGAACCCGTCGATCGCAGGCACGAGCGCGGACGTGTACGTCGCGGGCGACGACCCCGACGCGAAGAAGCTCGTCTCCGAGATCGCGACCAAGGGCGGCTTCACCGCGATCGATGCCGGCCCGCTCCGCAACGCGGCCGTCCTCGAGAACGTCGCCATCCTCTGGATCCACCTCGCGATGGTCGGCGGCCAGGGACGCGACGTCGCGTTCAAGCTCCTGCGACGCTGAAATCAGGCGCAGCGCGCGTGACAGTTGTCAGGCGCAGCGGGCGTGCGCGCGACGCGCGCTCTGTGCGATCGCGGCCATGCGACTCGAGCTGCGATCGGACATCGGCTCCTCTTCGGCTTCCGAGACGCAGGGGAGGTAGAGCGAGACGATCGTGCCTTCGCCGAGCTCGGAGCGGAGGTGGATGCCGCCGCCATGGCGCTCCGCGAATGCGCGCGCGGATGCGAGGCCGAGGCCGGAGCCGTGCGCCTTGGTCGAGAACAGCGCATCGAACGCGCGCGCGCGGACGGCGTCGGTCATCCCCGTCCCCTCGTCCGCGACGGAGAGCACCACGTACGCCCCCGCGCCGGGGCACGAGACCTTCTCGGCGTGCGCCGCGTCGAGGATCACCAGGTGGGTGCGGAGCGTGATCCGCCCGCCGTGCGGCATCGCATCGCGCGCATTGGCAACGAGGTTCAGGATCACCCGCTCGAACTCTACGCGATCCACGAGCGTCTCGCCGGCGGCGGCGTCGACGGAGAGCACGAGCTCCACGGCCTCACCCGAGAGTCGCTCGACGATCGGCGCGACCTCCTTCACGACGCTCGCGATGTCCACGCGTTGCGGCGGACGCGGCTCGCGGCGAACGAAGGCGCGGAGCTGCTCGACGAGCGACGCCGTCTGCTGCACCGCGAGCTGGAGCTCGGCCACCATCTGCGCCCCGCGGCTCCCGCTCGGGACCTCGTGCGCGAGCGCCTCGCTGAGGATCGAGGTCGGCGTCACGAGGTTCCGCAGGTCGTGGAGGAGCGAGGTGACGAACCGCCCTGCCGTCGCCGCCCCGCGCAGTTCTTGGAGCTCCAGCTCGGAGATCCTCGAAACGGACACCTCGCGCATGACCAGCGCCGCGTCGCTCACGTCGCGGAGGAGCACGACCGCCGTCGTCCCGAGCGTCCGCGCGTGCATCGAGAGCGAGCGCACGCCGTTGATCGCGTGATCGACGTGGAGCTCCATCGACGCGCATCCGCGAGCGCGGAGCTCGACGCGAAACGCGTGCACCTCGGGATCGCTCCGCCACCGCGCGAGCAGCGCCGAGACGAGCTCGGAGACCTCGAACGCGGCCTCGTTCGCATGGAGGACGTTTCCGTCTTCGTCGAGCTGGACGATGGCGTCGCGCGACGCTTCGAAGGAGACACGCTGCACGTCGACCAGCTCGTGGGGGGCGCTTTGCATTGCCTGGATAACGTTGCTCACGATCCGGCGGCGCACCGTCGGCCGATCCCTCGACCTTCGGTCGGACGTGGCGGCGCCCCCTCGTAGGAGCAGCCGTCGATCATGTAGGACCGTCGCCCGACCCGTGCCCCCGAGGCGCAGCACCGAGGTGTGACTCGACGGTCGCGGGGGCGCGACCGATCGTACGCACGAGCTCTTGGACGACGTCGCAGACGCGGCTGAACTCGGACGACTTGTCGAAGAAGTAATCGGCGCCCGCTGCGAGGCACGCGCGGCGGTGGTGCGCCGTCGCCCCGTTGGTCGACACCACGACCACCACGCGGTCGACCGTGACCGCGCGCTCGCGAATCGCGGTCAACACGTCGAGCCCGGACATGCCCGGCAGGTGGAGATCGAGGATCAGCACCTGGTAGCGGTGCCGTCCGAAGAGCAAGAGCGCGCTCGCGCCGTCGAGCGCCTCGTCGACCTCGATCGAAGCGGCGGGCGTGCCGAGATCGCCGAGCATCTCGCACAGCCGAGCGCGCACCGGCGCCGAGTCGTCGACGACCAGGATCCTCACGACATGGCACTCACGACCTGATCGTTGCCGGTTGACGACGTCCCACCCATCGGCGGGAGCGCCGGCCGCCCATAGGACGTTCGTACCGGCGTCGTAGGTGTCCGTCCTACTCGACGAGGCCGCTCCTCACGGAGTAGCTCGTCAGCTCGGCGTTCGTCTTCATGTTCATCTTCTTCAGGATCCGCGTCCGGTGGGTGCTCACGGTCTTCACGCTGAGCGAGAGCTCCTGGGCGACCTGAGAGACGGTCTTGCCGGACGAGAGCATCTTCATGATCTCGAACTCGCGGTCCGACAAGCGCTCGTGCGGCGCGCCGCTCCCCTCACCGGCGATCAACGAAGCGAGCGTCTCGGCGAGCTCTGCGCTCAGCCAGCGCCCACCGGAGGCGACCTTGCGGACAGCCTCGATCAGCTTCTCCGGCGCGCTCTCCTTCGTGAGGAAGCCGGCCGCGCCTGCCTTGTACGCGGTGCGCGCGTTCAA
>JBKJQC010001053.1:0-5216 GCA_046593995.1 Polyangiales bacterium | reverse complement strand
CTCTCGCACGCGCTGCCGTTGCAGGAGACCGGTGCGCTCGCGATGCACTTCCCGGTCGCGCACGTGGAGACGGTCTGCCCCGCGCTGCTGCACGCGCGACCGCACTCGGTGCCGTCGCTCGTGTAGACACACTGGAGCGTGTTCACGCCGTCGCACGTGCCGCCGCACACGCCCTCGCCGCACCGCGCGCGCGTGCCATGAGGGGCTCCGCCGACGGCGCTGCACGTCCCGACCTTACCCATCACGTCGCAGGCCTGACACTGCCCTGTGCACGCGACGTTGCAGCACACGCCGTCGACGCATTGTCCGCTCTTGCACGCCTTTGCGTCGGTGCATGACTCGCCGTCCGCCTTGGGCTCCGCTGCGGCAGCGACGCACGCGCCCGATGGGTCGCAGATGTGCCCCGTGGCGCAATCGGCCGCGGCGCTGCACGACTTCGCGCACGCCTTCGCTGCGGTGTCGCAGCGATACGGAGCGCACGCCTTCGTGCCCGAGCTCGCGCACGTGCCGTTCCCATCACAGAGCTTCGCCGCCTCGACGTCGTTCGTGCACGCCTGATCGCCGCATGCAACGGTGCTCGGTGAGGCGCTGCGGCACGCCCCCGCGCCGTCGCACATGCCATCGGCCTTGCACGACGCGGGGAAGCCGGGGTCGGCCGTGCAGCCGTTCCTCGGATCGGTGCCGGCCTTGACCGCACCGCACGTGCCATCGACGCCACTCCCTTTGAACGTCGCCGTGCATGCCTCGCACGAGCCCGCGCACGCGACGTTGCAACACACGTTGTCGACACACTGGCCGCTCACGCACTGCGTGCCCGCGCTGCACGGCTTGCCGTCCGTGAGCTTCCCGACGCAGGCGCCTCCGCTGCAGAACGATCCGGGGGAGCAGGACCCCGATAGCGAGCACGTCGTGCGACAGGCGGTTCCCGCTGGGTTGCAGGTGTACGGATCGCAAGGAATTGCCGTGGACGATCCGCACGTGCCGGCACCATCGCACAGCGCGCCGCTGACCTTTCCCGCGGTGCACGTCGTGGCGCCGCAGGACGTACTCGGCTTCGCGAGCGAGCGGCAGTTGCCGGCACCGTCGCACAGGCCGTCACCCTTGCACGACGCGGGGAAGCCCGGATCCATCGGACACTTGCCGCGGGGATCCGTATCCGCCGACGCAAACCCGCACACGCCGTCGACGCCTCCACCCTTCGCAGCCGCGGAGCAGGCCTCGCACGCGCCGCCACACGACGTCTCGCAGCACACACCGTCGATGCACGAGTCCGAGAGACAGTCTCCCGGCGCGGTGCACGGCTTCGCGGGCGCGAGCTTCGGCTTGCACAAGCTCTGGGTGCAGTACTCGGTCGGTGGGCAGTTCTCTGTCGTCGTGCAGCTCGCCGCCGGATCGAACATCTCGACAGTCGAGAGCGGATCGGACGTAGACGAGCCGTAATACCAACCGCCGAAGACGAGGACGCCGCCGCCCGGAATGCTTCCCATCACGTATTCGGTGCGGGGCTGTTGCAGGTTCGGCCCTGGGGTGGTCGCACCGTTGGTGAGGTTCACGAGCTCACTCGCTCTGTCACCGTTCGGCCCCAACATGATCTGATTGCCCGTGACCGCGCCGGGATTCCGATGGACTTGCGTCGTTGCGAACGGCGCCCAGATGTCGAAGGCGGGATCGTACACTTCGACGGTCGATGCGTCGTATCGTCCACCGTAGGCAAGGAGCCTTCCATCTCCGAGCTTCAGGATCGACGCGCGGCCACGGGAGATCGCCATGGGCGCGGCGTCGGCCCAAGTGTTCGTGGTGGCGTCGTAGACCTCGGTCGCGCTGAACGCATTGGTCTCGTTCGATCCGCCGATGACGAGCACCTTCGTCGGGCTGAGAGGCACCGCCACCGCGTGGCTACGTGGAGGCGCGTACGGCGCCGCGTCGCTCCACTTGTCCGTCGATGGATCGTAGATTTCCGCCGAGCTTTGATACACCGCGGTCGCGTCGCTCGTCCGCCAGTGACCGCCGTAGACGAAGACGCGCCCGTCGCCGAGCAGAGCGGACGCGGCGCCGGCGCGCTGGAAGCGCATCGACGCCATTGCCGTCGACATCGAGGTCTCGTGATCGATGAGCTCGGTGGTCTCCACGCCCGCGCCGGTGTTGGCCTCGCCACCGCCGAGGAAGACCTTTCCGGACGGGAGGAGCAGCCCAAACGAGTCGAACCCCCGCCGGCGGATTGCGAAGGAACGCGTGGTGAACGTCGTCGCCTCGTAAATCTCGACTGTGCTCTCGTAGTACGATGCTCCCGCCCCGCCCCCGACCAGCATGAAGCGACTCGGTCCGAGTTGAATGACTTGGTTCGATCGCCGCGGAAAACTGAGCGGCGCCACGGTCGTCCACTTGGGATCGACGAGGATCGGATAGGCCTGCGCTTCGGCCGGGAGCGCGATCGTGAGCTCGTACGCATCCCCGTCCCGCCGCAGCCCGATCGGGAGCTCCCACCGGTGTCCGCGTGCATCGACCGCCCATGGCGCCAGCATGTGCAACACGACCTTGCCGTCTGTGTCGACCGCGTCGATGGATCGGTCGTGCGCGCGCAGTTCCTTCACCTCGGTGCCGACGTCGATCGACCAGACGAAGCGTCGCGGCGCGGTCGCCGAGCGAACGACACGGTACTCCTCGATGGCGGCACGTGTGGCGACCTGGATGACATCGGTATCGGCCGACGCGTTCGCGTACCGCACGACGCTGCCGTCGACACGTCCGGCGACGTCCGCGAGCCCGCGCGCGGTCACCTCGATGAACGCGTTCGGGCGTGCGGCGCGTGCGAGATGCGTGGGGATCGCGGCGGTCGCACCGAAGTAGCCGTCGATCAGGCGGGAAGGGGACGAATATCGAACGAGCGCGCCGTCCACCGTCAGGCTCGCGGGCTCGCCCGGGGGTGTCGGTCCGGCTCGGCCAGCGCGGTCCGCGTTCGAGGAACAAGAGATCAACCCGACGAGGGCGACGAGAGACATCGACTGCGTGCGCGGCTCGAACGGGGTGTTTCGCCGCATGATTTGTCGTTCGAGTATGCCGCGTGTCCAGACCGTGGTCGAGACACGTCAATCTGCGGTGCAACTCGACTGGGCACGCGCAGTCCAAGCTCGGCGTGTCGCTGCCTCCACCGACGATCGTGGCCGAGGCTCCGTGGAGAGTCCGCGATCGGCGTGAGATCTTCCTCGACCCTGCGCCGGCGGATCGGCACAATGTCCTCTCGAACGTCGAACACGAGGTGAAGATGCCCGCAGCCGACACGCTTCGCATGGTCGTCGTGATCCCCGCCAGCGCCGAGCGCCTCTATCGAGCGTGGCTCGATGGCAGAGAGCACGCGGCGTTCACGGGAGCGGCGGCGACGGGTGCTTCGAAGACCTCGGCGAAGTTCAGCGCGTGGGACGGCTACATCACCGGGAAGAATCTCGAGCTCGAGCCGCACCAGCGCATCGTGCAGGCGTGGCGGACGACCGAGTTCCCGGAGGACGCGCCCGACTCGCGCCTCGAGCTCGCCTTCACCCCGGCGAGTGGTGGGACGCGCATCACGTTGACCCACAGCGACATCCCCGCGGGGCAGGCGGAGCGCTATCGACTCGGTTGGGAGAAGCACTACTTCGCGCGGATGAAGGCGTACTTCCGCGCCGACGGGCGACTCACCGGGGGTGACGTTCCCTCTCTCTCCCCTCTCTCGGCCGAGCGTCGCGAAGCGACCACGCGCTCGACGCCGGCCCCCGCGGCCGCCGCGGCCAAGCCGCGCAAGTCCCGCCGCACTCGTTGAACGAAGCGCTGTTGTTGAATCAACGCTGGAGGAAGCGACCGAGGTCGAAGCGCTTCGGCGCGTCGTGCACGACCTTCGCCCACAGATCGCCGCGGTTCGCGATGCGGGCGGGGGCGTTGTCGATGCGGAACTCCTCGATCGCGATCCCGCGCTCGACCTCCTTCCACGTGATCGGCATCGAGACCGAGGCGTGCGGCGTCGGACGTACGGAGTAGATCGAGGCGAGCGTGCGCCCCCACGCGTTCTGGTTGTAGTCCCTTGGTGATGCCGCGGGCTCTCCAGAAGGGCTTGTCGAGGTTGGTCACGCGCACGCTGCGTACGGCGCGACCGTAGGGGACCTCGACCGTCGCGTGACCTCTCGTCGGTACGTGGACGGGGAGCTCGAGGTTCACGGCCGCGGTCACGGAGCGGAGTGAAAGCAAGGTCGCGGCCGGACGACGGCGGCAGTACATTTCCGGCATGGCCTCCCCCGCGCGCGCACCCGTGGTCCTCTGCGCCGTCGATTTCACCGAATGCAGCGTCCTTGCACTCCGACACGCGCTCCGGCTCTGCAGTCTCGACGCCTCCACCATCCACGTGCTGCACGTGTGCGAGGCGCCGGACGTCCGCCCGGGCTCGATCGTGAAGGGGCTGAACGTCGACGCGCCGACCCGGCTGCGGGAGCTCGTCGACGAGGCGCTGAAAGAGCACGAGGGCGCAGAGCACGATCGCGTGCACCTCCTCGTGCGGAACGGCGCGCACACGGCGGCCGTGATCAGCCAGGCGGCCAAGCAGCTGAGCGTCGATCTGATCGTGGTCGCGACGCACGGCCGGCGCGGGTTCCAGCGTCTGTTGGTCGGCTCCGTCGCGGAGGAGCTGGTACGCATCGCGCCCTGCTCGGTGATGGTGATCCGCGAAAAGCACACCTGATGGCTGCGAAGGCGCGTGGACGTGGGGGACGCACGGAGCGACGCATCCTCGCGCGCGAGATGGACAAGCTCGCGCGTCGCAAGGAGAAGCTCGCGGAGCTCTCGCCAGGTGGCGCGCCGGAGCGTCCGCTCGACGTCGAGAGCGCGTCGCTCGTCGATCCGATGGCGCGCTCCGCGACCTGCCTGCACTGCGAAGGACCGCTTCACCTCGACGAGCACGCGGCAGTGCCGTTCGAAGGGGAGATGCTCCGCGTGGCCCGCGCACACTGTCCGAGCTGCGGCGCGCGCCGCGAGCTCTGGTTCCGCATCGCGCCGCGCGTGCTGAACTAAGTCACCGGTCGCAATTCTCGAAAGCGTATCGATCGATTGAACACGGAGACACGGAGGCACGGAGATCCGAGAAAACAGGGAGCCGGGGAGTCGGGGAGACGAGAAGGAGTTTCAGAGTCTGCCGATCTCGGCTTCCACCAAAAAGCCTCCCCGTCTCCCCGTCTCCCTGTTTGTTCTCGGAGAGC
>JBKJQC010000397.1:0-2632 GCA_046593995.1 Polyangiales bacterium | reverse complement strand
AGCGAGTAGCCGGGCGTGCCGAGGCCGCCCTTGCCTGCGCCGCCGCCGGGGCCGTTGAGCGCGTTCTGATCGCCGCCGGCGCCTGCCGGCGAGATCCCGCCCTCCTTCTTGAGCTTCACGAGCTCGCCCGGGTAGATCCAGTGTGGATTGAGGATCCCCGGGTTGTACGACCACACGCGGGGCCACTGCCACGGGTTGCCGTAGTACGTGTCACAGAGGTCCCAGAGCGTGTCGCCCTTCTTCACCGTGTGCGAAGGGGGGACGAGCTTCGTCGAGCTGCCGCTCTTCTTGCCGCTGTCGTCGCCGAGGCTGACGGTGCCCTTGTTGGCGCCGCTCACCCCGGGGCCTGCGGGGCCCTGCGCCGGGGTGACCGTACCCTTCACCTGGGCGAGAGACGCGCCTTGCTTCGAGTCGGCGTGGACGAACCCCGCCCACAGGAGGAGCGCGGCACCGGGGAGCGCGATCCGAGAGAGACGCGTGGAACGAATGCTTCGCAGGATCTTCATGACGCGTCCTCCGGCGGGATCTTCTTGGCCGCCTCCGACGTCGGGAACTCTTTGCGCAGGCGCGCGAACGCCTCTCGTGACTTCGTGAAGCTGCCGAGCTTCTTGTGCGAGAGGCCCGTCTTCAGGAGCGCGTCGGCGAGCTTCGGGGAGCCGGGGTAGCGGACGACCATCGCGTCGTACTGTCCGATCGCGCTCATGAAGTCCCCGAGTGCGTAGTAGCACTCGCCGCGCCAGAAGAGAGCGTTCCCGGCGTAGGGGTGCTCGGGGTAGCGCACGATGAAGCCTCCGAACGCGTCGAGCGCTTCTTTCGGTTTCTTCGCTTTGATGAAGGCGTAGGCAGCGTCGTAGTCCTTCGCCGCTTGCGGATCGAAGATCGGGCTCTTCGACTTGATCGACTTGTTGCCCTTCGATTTCTCGTCGGGGAGAGTCTGTTCGACGGTTCCCGAGGGGCCGATCTTCAACATCGGCCGCGGCTCGTCGTCGTCGGGCTCGGGCGTGAGGACGACCGGCGGCTTGGCCACCGGCTCGAGCTTCACGACCTTGAGCGGCTTCTCCTCGCTGGCAGTCGCGCCGGGCTGTCCGGTTCCGGTGACCTGCCCCATGCTGGAGGGGGACGCGGGTACCGCTGCGGTCCGAGCTTCGACCTCGAACACGCGGCTCTTGAGGGCCTCGTGCTCGCTCCGAAGCGCGTCGAGCTGCCCCTTCACGGCCGTGTACTCCTTCATGCTCGGCCCGCAGGCCGGCAGCGCGAGCAGGAGGCTGATCCCGATGAGCGGCCCGACGAGCGGCCCGCGCAGGCCCCCGGCGGTGAATCGCCCCGTTCCTGCACCCGAGCCTGCACCCGAGGAAGAGTGGGAGGAGCGAACGGTCGGACTTTCCCTTCGAGCCATTGTGCGAGATCGTACGGCCCGCCGCGAGAGCGGGCCAACTCCGAGGAGCCGGTTACCGTGCGCCTCTCTCCGGGTGCCACGCGAGGAGCCCCGTCCTACACCTTGGCGCCCAGCCCCCCGAGACGAATGACCGAGACGAATGACCCCGCCGATCCCTACGAATTGCACCACGTGTAGTGCGCCGCTCCCGGCTGGGAGCGACCGTTGCGCCCGATGTGGGACGTTGCACGGCGAGCACCGACGCTGCTCCGGGTGCGGCGCGAAGGCGGAGGTGATCGCGAAGGGCGACATGCTCTACGTCTGCGCCGCGTGCGGGCGACCGCGGGTGCCGATGGAGCAGCCAGCCATCACCCGCAGCTTCAAGGAGCGTGACGCGCTCGCAAAGGCGGAGGCTGACCTCAAGAGCCGGATGTTCGCGACGGTGCTCGCGACCATCGCGATGGCGCTCGCGGCAGGGGCCGTCGGCATCGCGCTCCTCTCGACCCTCGCATTCGGCTTCGGGATCCTCGCGACCTTCTTCTTCCTCGCGACGTTCGTGCTCGGCGGCGCCGGCGCGTTCGGTCTCGTCACGGCGAACAAAGCGAAGGCGCGCGCCGAGGGGCACGTGCGCGACGCCTTCGGACAGGTCGCTCTCGACGTGATGCGACAGAAGGGCACGGTCACCGCGCGTGAGCTCGGCGAGATCCTCGGCGTGCCCGAGAACGTGGCGGACGCGGCGCTCGCGCGCCTGCCCGCGCGCGACGACGTCCGGGTCGACACCATCGTCGACGAGCGCGCCGCGGCCGACGGTCTCGTGCGCTATCGGATCCAACAGGACATGACCATGCCCGCCGATGCGCTGTCCCTCGAGGCGCAGCAGCAGTCGGAGCACGCCGCGTTCGAGGCGAAGCTCGCGGCTTCGATGCGGGAGAAGGGCCAAGGGTGAAGAAGCTCCCTCCCGAGGCGAGGACGTCGCTGAAGCACGTCGGTGGAGAGACCGTTCGGAGCGGAGACGAGGCCGAGAGCGCGATCCTCGCGCAGGGGTTCGACATCTCCGAGAAGGAGGAGGAGGCCGGGCGCGCGCACGTCCACGGCTTCCACTCGTATCCGGCGCGCCTCCACCCGGTGATCGCCGGCCGCTTGCTCGACAGGCTCGCGCGCAAGGGTCACTGGGTGCTCGATCCGTTCTGCGGGAGCGGCACCGTGCTCGTCGAAGCGCGCATGCGCGGCCTCGGCGTGCGCGGCACCGACGTGAAC
>JBKJQC010000335.1:0-9727 GCA_046593995.1 Polyangiales bacterium | reverse complement strand
CGCTTCGCGCGGCGCGGTCTCGCGGCGCGTCTCGAGCTGGTCGAACGCCGGGACGTGGGCCCCGACACCAGCAACCAGTGGCTCCTGCGGTACGTCTACTCGGCGGCTGCCGCAGCGGGACCCGGGACCGGCTCCATCACCGCGTAGCCGTGCGCGCGCACGTAGTTCACGTGCATGCCGTCGCACGATGCGTCGTGTGAGCACGACTTGCAGCGGAGCGACTTCGTTCGGTAGTGCTCGAGCAGATACCGGCGTGCGTAGCGGAAGATCTCGACCCGTCCGTCCTTCGACATCATCGCGGTGTCGAGCACGCCCGGGCGCGCGCGCGGGGCGCGGCCGGTGATGCACGCGGGGACGTCCTCGACCGGCACCGTGTTCGAGAGCTTCCCGAAGAACGCGCGGAGATCGACGTCGTGCTCCTGGGCCTCGGTGAGACGCTCGTAGCTCGGCTGCCGCACGACCAGGCGTGACGACGGCTCGCCGTCTTCCCGCGGCGAGAGGAGGAAGGCCTCGTTCGCGCGCACGAGATCGACGACGACCTCGAACTTCGCGTCGAGCGCCAACAGACGCTCCGCTTGCACGGCGTCGCGGACCATCACGCGCGTGAGCGTGCGACCATCGACCGTGTCGCCCTCGATGCCGGTGCAGTCGTCGAGCTCGAGCTCGAGCTGCTGGAGGCCCGGGTGCGCGGCGAGCGCGGTGCGCGCGCGGGCAAGATCCGGCGCCTTCACCCACAAGACCTCGGCGTGCGCGACGACGTCTTCGAGCGAGCGCGGCACGCGCGGACGCATCGGTCCGGACGGGATCACCTGGAGCATCCGACGCTTCCCCTTCTCAGGGGTGACGACCTCCGGCGGAGCTTCGGCCGGCGTACCGGCCGGGCGCTTCTTGCGCGCGCTCGCGGGATCGCCGCCGAACACTGCGGGCTGCTTCGCCTCCCACTCGGTGTCGATGCGGAGCACGCTGAACTTCTCGTCGTCGAGCGTGTCGAGCACGCCGTCGAGCGTGTCGCACAAGCGCTCGAGGTAGCAGTACTTGCAGCGCGCCGGGTCGCGACAGTCGAGCCACTCGCCGCCGTCGAGGAGACGTCCGTACTCTTCCTTCCGACCGCGGACCTCGTCGTTCAGCTTGTACGGGTCCTGGATCAGGTGCTCGTAGCCCTCGAGGTGCTGGGGCGGGAAACGGTTCATCCAGATGTGGACGTCCTCACGCTTCGAGAACGCGAGGGCCTCCTGCAGGTAGGGCTTCGCCTCTTCGAGGTCGTAGAACAACGTGTCACGACCGTCGGTGAAGGCGCGGCCGAACGGGATCACCTGGAGGAGATCGAACTCCTTCACGCCCTTCTCGATGAACATCCGGAGCATCTCCGGGAGGTGCTTCACGTTGGCGCGGTTGATGACCACGTCGATGTTCACGATCGGTCGACCGTCGGTGAGCGCGTTCTCGAGGCCCTGCATCTCCTCTTCGAAGGCGCCCTTGGTGCCGACGAGGGCGTCGTGCACCTTCGAGTTGGGGCCGTGGATCGAGAAGGTGATCTCGGAGAGACCCTCGTCGATCGATTTGGTGATCAGCTCGCGGTACTTGAAGAGGCGGCCGTTGGTGACCGTCTGGATCTTGCTGTAGCCAGCGAGCCGCCCGAGCCGGACGAAGTCGACGAAATTCGGGTGGATGGTGGGCTCGCCGCCCGACAGGATCAGACGCGTCGCGCCCTTTCGACGACCGTCGAGGATCTGCGTCTTGACCTCCGTGCGATCGCGCATCTCCCCGTTGTGGGTGTGCGCGTCGAGACAGAAGACGCAGTGGTCGTTGCAGTCGAAGGTCAGCCGCACCCAGTTGCGCTTCTCGTGCGCCGCGTCCTCGTGCTCCGCGATCTTGGCGGCTTCGAGGCTCACTTCCCGGTAGGTCTCACCCGACATCGCCGCGAAGTATCACACGCGCGGGCTCATCACGCGATGCGCCGGATGCTCTCCCTACCGTGCGCCTGCGGTGGCGCTGGACGCGCCGTGGTGCGATGCTCCCCGGCATGTCGCAGCGCGCCGTGGTGGTGCACCCGCCGATGTCGATCGCGCGCGACTTCATCGATTACCCGTACATGAGCGACCTCGGCGCCGTGCAGGTGGCCGGGGTGCTGCGCGCGGCGGGCCTCGAGACGACGCTGATCGATGCCTTCGCGCTCGCGGGCTCGACCCTCGCCGAGACCGCGGACGGTCGGCTGCACCTCGGCGCGCCCGTGGCGGAAATCCTCGCGCGTCCGGCGCTGGACGGGCTCGGCGAGCGCGACCTGATCGTCGTCGCCTTCACCCCCTTCCACCGTCCGCCGACCCGAGCGGACGAGCTCGGCGACTTGCTGGCCGGCCTGCGCGCGCTCGCTCCGCGGACGCCGCTGCTCCTCGCCGACTGCTACCAATCGGGCCAGCACTACGTCGAGGCGGACGACATCCTTCCTTCGTATCCCGAAGCCGACGCGTGGGTGAAGTACGAGGCGGAGGTCACGCTCCCGCGGATCGCACGCGCCATCTCCGAGGGTGAGCGACCGCGCGGCGTGCTCCGCGGCGAGTCCCCGGAGGATCTCGACACGCTGGCGCTCCCTGCGTGGGATCTCGTCGATCTCCCGGCGCGCGACCGCTTCCTGCAGCGCATGGTGCAGAACCTCGGCCGCGGTGACTGGGCGTTCCCCGTCGACGGTCGCACCCTCCCGGTGATCACGTCGCGCGGCTGCCCGTTCAAGTGCGCGCACTGCAGCTCGAATCCCGGGCGCGCAGCTGGCGCGCTGAAGACGCAGCGTCGTCACTCCGCAGCGCACCTGCGCACGCTCTTCCTCGACCTCGCGCGCACCCACGGTGCCACGCGCTTCGAGGTGCTCGACGAGCTCGTGAACGTGAACGAGCGCCATTTCGAGTCGTTCCTCGACGCCGTCGAAGAAGCGAACGTCGCGTTCGACGTGCCGAATGGCATGCGCGCCGACTACCTCTTCGCCGAGCACCTGCGCCGCATGCGCGGCCGAGTGAAGACCGTCAGCGTCAGCGCCGAGAGCGGCGTCCAGCGGGTCGTGACCGAGGTGGTCGGCAAGCGGCTCGACCTCTCGAACATCGTCCGCGTCGCCGAGGAGGCGCACACCGAAGGCGTGTCGCTGATGATCCATTTCATGGTTGGTCTCCCAGGAGAGACCGCCGTCGAGGTGAACGGCACGCTCGCCTTTGCGCTCGACCTGTGGGACCGCTTCAAGGCCTATCCGGCGGTGCAGTTCGCGACGCCGCTCCCCGGTACCGAGCTCGCGCGCGGGCGCAAGCTGCCGGTGGTGCGCGACTGGGGTCCGCTCTTCCAGACGGCGCCGAGCCAGCCTGGCGCGCTGGTGAGCGAGTCCGAGCTCCTGCGCTTCAAGTGGACGTTCGACCAACGCCTGGCCGCCTCGCAGGGCGCGCAGAAGGTGATCATGAACGTCACCTACGTCTGCAACAACCGCTGCACCTTCTGCGCGGTCGGCACACGGACGCAGGTCGACGGACACCCGACCCGTCAGCGCGAGTACCTCGAGGAGTATCGGCGCCGCGGCGTGTGGATGGTGGACTTCGACGGCGGCGAGCCCACCCTCAATCCGGAGCTGATCGCGCTCGTGCACCACGCGCGGGTGATCGGCTACGAGCGCGTCAACGTCACGACCAACGGACGGATGTGCTTCTACGAGGACTTTGCCAAGAAGCTCGTGCGCTCCGGTCTCACGACGCTCCTCTTCAGCGTGCACGGCCCCGACGCGAAGATCCACGCGCAGCAGGTCGGCGTCGCCGAGGCGTTCGAGCAGACGGTGGGAGGCATCCGCCACTGCGTGAAGCACGCACCCCCCGGCGTCGAGCTCGGGATGAACATCACGGTGACCAAGGGGAACTGGGACAAGCTCGAGGAGGTCGCCGAGCTGGCCCTCGAGCTCGGGCTCCCGTGGCTGAACATCCAGTTCCTGACCCCGTTCGGCCGCGCGACCAAGTACGTCGCGCCGGACACGCAGGCGGCCGCGAACGCCGCGATGCGCACCATCGATCGCTTCCGCGATCGGATGAAGATCCAGATCATCAACCTGCCGTTCTGCTTCATGCCCGGCTACGAAGAGTTCCTCACCGGCGACCTCCTCAAGCTCGAGCGGCACATGATCTTCGTGAACAACGAAGAGGTGAACCTCGCGCAGTATCTCGCGGAGCGCCGCACGCGGAAGCCGGTCTGCGAGACGTGTCCGCACGCTTGTTTCTGCGGTGGTTTCTACGAGCTCGAGTCCGCCCCGGAGCCGCCGTGGCTGATCGCGCCCGAGGATCTGTTGCGTCCGGTGCGCCGCGCGGAGTCGTGAGCGTTCGCGTCGTCGCGCTCCTCTCTGCGCTCCTCTTTCTCGTCGTGTCGCGTGAAGCCCACGCCGCGCGCTGCGGTCCGGACGCGCACGCTTGGGTCGCGCGCTGCGCCGCGACCGCTTCGATCGCGATGCACCTCGAGTCGTGCCCGGCGTCGGTCGCGATCGTCGCGATCGAGCCGCAGCTGGGTCCGCCGTTGCGCGTCGAGGTCTCGACGTCGACGAATGCGTTCCGTCGCGTAGGGGGCCACGCGCTCGCGCCGATCGGTGACTTCCCGGACTGGAAGAACGAGCCGGAGGCGACGCGACGCGCGTTCGAGGCACTCGCCGCGTGCGCAGAGAAGGAAGCACCGGACGCGCTGGTCGCTGCAGACGCTCCCCCACCGATCACCTCGGGAGAGCATGCGCGCGCACCCCGCCCGCCGCTCCTCTTGCTGGGTGCCTTGCTCGCGAGCATCGCGGCGCTCGCGATGCGACGACCGAGGGCACGCGTCGTCGGGCTCGCACTCGTCGCCGTCGTCGCGACGTTCTTCTTGCGTCGTCTCGTGCAGCCCGCGGGGTACTTCCACCAGAACGGGCAGGGGCCGCTCTGGATCGAGTGGGCGGTCCGCGGCGACGCTGGGGAGTACGGTCCGGGCTACGTCGACGTCTTCGGGTGGCTCGCTGCGCGCGTGCGTCGGCCCGACCGTGCCGTCTTCGTCGTGCAGGAGCTCCTCGCTGCGGCGGTCCCCATCGCGGGGTACGCCATCGTCCGTCGCGCACGCGGGGCACCGGTCGTTGCACTCGTCGCTGGACTCGTCCTCGCGCTCGATCCGCTGCTCGCGCGGACGGGACGGAGCGAGTCGTACCTCGCGACGATGACAACGCTGCTCTTCGCTGCGACCGCGGCGCTCGTCCTCACGGACCTGCGGCGCTGGACCTCCACGCGCGTGCTCGGACTGGTTGCCGCCGGACTGCTCGTCGCGCAGGCGGCGCGCATCCATCCGCTCGCGTGGGTTGCGTGTGCCACGGTGCCGTGGGCGCTCGCCGTTCGTCCGGGCCGACCCGCGCGGCGCTTCGCTCACTCCGCCGTCGCCTCGCTCGCGATCGCGGCGATCGCGGCGCCGTGCGTGCTCTCCTCGATGCTCGCGACTCTGATGGGAGAAGTGGCGGGACGCTTCATGCCGAACATCCGCGCAATCCTCGCGCGCGAGGCGCTGCCGGCGCTGCTGATGGTGGGCTTCGTCGCTGCGCTCGCGGCGGTGCCGTCGATGCGTCGGGTGGCTTCGCGGGTCGCCGTCCTCGTCGCGATCGTCGCGCTCGCCGTCGTCTCGAACGTCACTCGGCAGGACGCGCCCGCGTACGCGCTCTCCTATGCGCACCTGTTCCTCCCCTCGGCGATCGCTGCGCTCGCGGCCGCGCTGTCGTTCTCGCCGCCGCGGATCGTCGCGCTCGGGGTCGGCCTCCTCGCGCTCGTCCACGGTGTGCTGGAGCGTCCGTCGACGGTCATGGCGACCGATGCGCGCGAGCAGGCCTTCTGCATGGAGTGGCGCGAGACCCTTCCTCCGGGCGCCCAGGTCGCGGCCGTCCAGCGGGCTTCGGACCGCGTCCTCGCGTTGCCCCTCACCGGCGTCGGGCTGATGCGCGCGGTCTCGATCGAGGCGGCGGCGCCGCGTGTCGCTCCGGGGGCCTACTACTATCGATCGTCTTTGTGTGCGACGCCGGAGGGTGCCCCCCTCTGCACGGCCTTCGAGCAGCAGCACACGCTCCGCCTGATGTCGTCTCGGCAGCTCCCAGCCATCCCCAGCACTCCGTGGCTTCCGCTCCCCGATCGCGAGATCGAGGTGGGGCTGTATCTCGTCGAGCGCTGACCTAGTCTCCGACGCATGTCGCGCGCGTCCGAGGCGACGGTTCGTACGCGGAGGGTGATCGCGGCGACGCTACGCCGGCTCGATCGCTCGGCGACGCTGCCCGCAGCGCTCTTCTTCGTGGCGACGTTGCTCGTACTCCACTACCTCGCGCCGCACGCGCCGCTCGATCTCGACACGGCACGTGACCTCCGCATCGCTCACGAGTGCGTGTACGCGCGCCGCTGCAGTGACGCTGGGCCGATGTCGAGCTTCCTCGGTCTGGCGCACGGCGCGCTGTGGATCCACATCCTCGAGGTCGCGACGCTGCTCCACCTCAGCCTCGCCTCGATCGAGCGCCTCGTCGACGTGATGCTCGCTCTCGGCGCGGGCGCCGTCGCGTTCACCGCGACACGCGTGCTGCGCATGCGCGCCAGCCCCTTTCTCTGGATCTCTTGGCTCGCGCTCTCGCTCATCACCGTCGAGTATCCACTTCTGTGGGAGCCGTCGCCGCTCCCCCTGACGTTGGCGTCGTTCCACCTCGCATTCGCACTCGCGGTCGCGGGGGGCGAGACCTGGGCCTTCGCGCTCGCCGCGGCGCTCCTCGGCTCGTCCGTCGGCGCGCACGTGGCCACCGCGACGATGGCCCCGCTCCTCTTTGCGGCGTCGGTGGCATGCGCGCGATACCCCGTCCGCGCATTGCTGGCGACGGTGATCGTGTTGGTGGAGGTCGTCGGAATCGACGCGCCTGGGGGCCTCGCGCACAACCTGAGCGTCCTACGCCCCCACCGCCGGGAGTTGCTCGCGGTGGTCGTCGCGGCGCTCGCAGTGGGAGTCATGGCGCGCCGTCGCCTCTGCGCACAACCTGCCGCGCGGCGCGTGATCATCGTTCAGGGCGCCGCTGCAGCGGGGTTCGTGGCGGCGGTCGCTGCCGGTTGGCTCATCACGCGGCACGCCGTCGAGTATCGGTACTTTGCACCGATCGTTCCGGCGGTGGTGCTCCTCGCCGCCGCCGCCGCCGAGCGCCTGCGCCGATGGTACCTGCCCATCCCGCTGTTTGCTTTTGGGTTGGTCGCGTGCTTCGCGTGGCCCGACCTCCGGCAACTGTCCGGGTGGCAGGTCCGCGACGTGGATCGGCTCGCGCGCGAGCTCTACTCGCATGGGTCCTTCGCGGACATCGTGCGGCACATCCGCGGCCCCCAGGCCTACGAGCTGTTGGCGATGCTCGGCGCGATCGAGCCACCAAGCGCAGGCCGCCAGGAGACCGACGAGGATTGGCTCGTCGTGCGCGTGCCCCGCGAGAAGCTTCCGGCGGTGCGTCCGCCGCACGTCCGTGTTCTCGAGCTCGCCGACGGATCGTTCGCCGCCGTCGTCCGCTACGTCCCCGCAGTGCGCGCGTCATGGGTCGAGGTCTGCCACGACGAGCGGTGCGTGGCGCTGACCATCGACGGCGTCGACTTGGTCGGGCACACGATGCTCCCCTCGCCCGCCTACGGTTACGTCGGCATCGGGCCTCTCGCGCGCGCGGGCCTCACGGGTGATGGACCTTCGACCTTCCGTTTCCGCGTCGAGCCCACGAAGACCCCGCACCAGTTCACGCTCCTCGAGGACGTCGGTGCCGTGTGGTCGATCGAGCGAGCCTCGTTCGCCGTCCTTCCGAGGGGGGCCGGGGCGGTGACGGTGCCTGCCTCGACGGTGGGAGAGATCGTGTTGTCCAAGTACGCACGTAGGCCCGGACTGTACGTCCCGATGTGGCTCCCGCCGATGATCGAGATGTTGCCGAACGATCGTGCATGGCTCGAGCCGCTGCTCGCAGTCACGCCGCGGTGACCATAGCCAAGCTAGAGACCGGGAGGCAGCGGCGCTTTGTGCTCGTTCCGTCGCACTCGCTCCGCGATCTTCCCCGTCATCCGATCGAGCGCGTCGTCGGGGATCTTCGCGCCGAACTCGCGCCTGTGGCCATTCGTCAGTGCGTAGCGCTCGGTCGACACAGGGGGGTTCGGGACCGTCTCCTTGCGGGCGACCCACACGGTGATGCCCGACCCCTGCCACTCGAGCTCGATCGCGAGCTGTGGCTGCTGGGTCGGCGAGTCGTTCACGAACATCCGAGCGACCGTCCACTCGTCGAGCTTGTCGCCTCGAGCGAGCCCGTCGAGCAAGGGTAGACCCTTTGCACCCGGGTCGTCTCGCGGCGGCGACGCTTCGACGACCCCTCCCGCGACCCGTGGTGCGCGCTGCACTCGGAAGCATAAACCGACGCCGCCGGCGACGACGAGCAGTGCGAACACAACGTGCGTCTTGGGGCGTGACACTCACTGGGAGGCTAGCCGGGCCGACCTAGCACGTCAGGAGGTGACCGAGGCCATCCGTTCTGTCATGCTCGAACCGCGCATGCGCCTCGCGAGCTTCGCCGTCGTCACCGTCCTCTTGGCCTGCAGCCCGGGGAAGACCGGCGACGTCACGCCGATCGACGCGAGCACGCCGGACGTCCCCTCGGGCTCGTTCGACGTCATGCTCCCCGACAACAACGTCGGCAGCACGGACACCGGCTGCACCACGGGTCGAAGCGGCGCGAACCGCGTGCCGATCGACATCATCTTCGCGATCGATCAGTCCGAGTCGATGGACGTCGAGATCAAGCAGGTGAAGGACAACATCAACAAGCTCGCGGCGCTGCTCGACGCGACGAAGCTCGACTACCGCGTCGTGATGATCGCGCGGCCAGGGACCGACACCTTCGGCGTCTGCGTCCCCCCTCCACTCGGTGCGGACGGCTGTGGCGACAACCTGCCGCGCTTCAAGCGGTCGGCGAAGGAGGTCCTCTCGAAGGACGCGCTCATCCTCTTCCTCAACACGTACGACAACACCGATCCGACGATCGGCTGGAGCAAGTACGTGCGCCCGAACGCGATCAAGGCGTTCGTCCCGGTCACCGACGACGACGCGACGCAGCCGCCGCCCGCGCCCTACTGGAAGGAGTTCGATCGCCAGCTCCTCACGCGCGCCGGCACGATGTTCGGAACGGTGAAGGAGCGGAACTACGTCTTCTTCCCCATCATCGGCGCCGATCCCGCGAACCCGACGATGAAGTGCTCGCCCGACGTCGTCAGCACCGGCATCGAGTACCAGGAGCTCGCGAAGCTCACTGGCGGCAAGTCGTTCTCGGTGTGCGCAGCGGACTACGGCCCCGTGTTCACCGCGATGGGCAAAGAGATCCTCACGCGCGTGCTCTGCTCGCTGCCGATGCCGACGCCGCCCGCCGGCGTCACGCTCGACACGAACCGCGTGAACGTCACCTTCACCCCGACGATGGGCGCCCCCGAGGACTTCGTGCAGGACGCCTCGAAGCCGTGCGCCGAGGGCGCGAACGGATGGCAGTACAACGCCGACAAGACGAAGGTCCTCTTGTGCGGCGACGTCTGCAAGAAGGTCGTCGACGATCCGCTCGGCAGCGTGGACGTGGTGTTCGGCTGCGCGACCAAGGTCCGCTGACTCGTTCTCCCAGCGGCTAGCTACACTCGGCGAACATGCTCGACGTCGACGAGACCACGGCCGCCGATCTGTGGCGCCG
>JBKJQC010000092.1:0-4233 GCA_046593995.1 Polyangiales bacterium | reverse complement strand
GAGGCCGAGGAAGGTGATGGCGGGCAGCGTCGGCGTCATGCCGAGCGCCTACGCGTTCTGCGGGTTGCGGTCGAGCAGCGTGCCGATGAGGCTGTTCCACCCACCGAAGACGGAGCGAAGCACCTCCGCGAACCCGCCCGAGTTTTGCAGCATGACGATCAGCACGACGATCGTGAGAGTCATGCCCGCGAGCTTCACGGCGTCCTGCTGGAGCCCCTTCACGCGGCCACCGCCGCGAAGGCGCCGCGGACGCGCGCGGTGCCGAGGTCCACGATGTCTGCGATCTGATCCCGACTCTGAATGAGCGAGACGACGATCGTGACGAGCAGCACCCAGGTCACGAGGTCGGGCGCGATCGTCGCTGAGATCGCGAGCACGAACGCGGCGGCCGCGACGGCGATCATGCCCCGCTGATCGGGGAGCGCGCCGCGGCGGAGGAACGCGATCGCGACGAGGACCGCGAAGAGCCCGATGGCGCCGGGTACCTTGTTTTGCTTGGTGTACCGGACCGGGTTCCGCGCGAACGATCGGCCGACATTCCCGACGTTCTTGGCCGCGGCCGCCAGCTTCATGGCTGAATCTCCATTCCTACATAGCCAGGCTCGGACCCCGGCAGCCGAAACGGCCGCTTAGGCGCGGTGCCTTTCGCGGATGCGGTGATGGACGCGATGAGGTCGGAGAGGTAGCCGCGCCGCCACGCCTCCACGAGCGCCACCGCGGCGCCGATGAGCATCAGCCCGGCGAGTGGACCGTTCATCGCTTCACCGCCGTCTCGGCGCCGGTCTCGGTGCCGGGCGGGTCGTTCCTCGAGCCGAGGCGCGCGGCCGCGTCGCCGATGCCCTCAGCTGCGAGGTAGGCCGCCACGACGGCGGCGATCGTGTCGAGCGCGTCTTTCGGCGAGATCGCGCCGCCCGCGGTCTGGACGAGCGCGTAGACGATCGCGGCGAGCGCGAGCAGGAACTTCCGAGAGGTGAGGAAGCGCGCCACTACAGGACTCGCTTGTCGAGGTAGGCGATGATGCCGAGCAGCACCACGAGCCCGATCGTCGCCTCGGCGAGCGTGAACTGCCCGACCTTCACGCCCTCGGAGCTCGTCGACGGCGTGACCGGCATGTTCGGCTGCGCCTCGCGCAGCGGACCGGAGCGGTAGTGGACGCCGCGGACGAGCCCCGGCGAGAGATCGACCATGGTCGACCCGCCGTACGCCTGACCGTAGATGTCCCCGCGGCGCCACCGCGGGCTGGCGATGTTCTGCATGACGAGGCTAGCTCGCGCGCTCCATGCGAGCGACCGTCGTGTAGATGCGCGGGGTCGCGCCGAGGGTCGTGCCCGTCGGGATCGTGATCCGGGACTCGATCTGCACCACGCCGCGGTCGGTGTGGAGCTGCCGGCCGATCGAGGGCGCGAAGGACTCGTCACCGCCGAAGCGCTTCCACGAGGCGCCGTCGGAGTCGGCGTACGAGTCGAAGTCGTAGATCAGCACGCCGTCGGGCGAGTAGTAGCCGAGGGTCCGCTTCTGCAGGTAGTAGAGCACCCGCGGATCGGTGCCCGGCTCGATGATGTCCGTCGTGTCGACCTTGAAGCCGACGCCGGAGATGTCGTCGCTCGTCGTGAGCAGATCGTTCAGCGCGACCGTGTGGATGACGCGGAGGATGCGGCCGCCCGGGTCGATCGTGACGTCGTTGTTCCCGACGGCGGCCACCGTCTCGAACTCCTCGTAGGTCACGACCCAGGCGCTGCCGTCGGGGAGCCGGATCACGTCGTCGGAGACCGGCGCGTCGTCGCTGACGACCTGCCACACCTGCACGTTGAAGGTCGGCTGTGCCCAGTTGCCGGGCACCGTCACGAGATTCGCCTCGGTGTTTGGCGTGAGGTACAGGACCGTCTCGGACGCGTTGAAGAGCGGGATGCGGCCGCGTGGGTCCGTCGCCGAGCGGCGGAACGGGACCGTCAGCCAGAGCTCGAAGGCCTGATCTGCGGCGACGCCTGTGGGGAAGACCTCGATCAGCGCGGAGCGCCCGGTCTGCGCGTCGAGCCCGTCGATGCGGACGTCGCGCGCGGTCGAGCCGGCCGGCGAAAAGGTGCGGTTGCAGAGATCGTGCAGGTGGCCGGACCACGAGCCGATGTCCATCAGCTTCTGGCGGCCCGAGGGCGACAGGCGCATCGCCGAGAACAGGTTCCAGGGGAAGCGCGGCAGGCCGACGAGTGCCGCGGTCGTGATGGTCGACGTGCCGCTGATGCGGAAGATCAGCGCGTCGAGGTTCCCGTTCTTCTCGAGCGGGAACCGGAGCGTCGCGCCGCCGAGCACGGCCGCCTGCGAGCCGAGATCGAGGAGCCGTGGCTTCCCTTGGAAGTGCTCGGCGGTGAGGACTTTCGTCGCGGCTGCTTGCGTCATGGGTTGTAGACCTGCCTTACCACGGCCCGCAGCCCTTGGATGACGTTGCCGAGCACGGGAATGGCCGCTGCCTTGTAGGCCAGGTCCGTGTCGAGTGCGCGCCCCGCGATCACTATCCCAGCGATCGCGAGCGCGGTCACCATCACGCCGTCGCTGACTACGTTCAGCCGGTTCTTCATCGAGCGCGGCACCCTACACGCCCTCTCAGCCGACTTGTCAAGCCCGGAAATGCGACCGCCGCCCGGAGGGTGGCCGGGCGGCGGGCGCGAGGTGGGGAAGGGAAGGCTTTAGCGGCGCTTCTTGCGGGAGCCCGCGCGCCGCTTGAACTGGCCCTTCTTGGGGCCGCTCGTGTGGCGCGGAGGCATGCGCTTGCGCTTTGTAGCCACGGTGTTTACCTCCCTTCGTTGCCGAGCGTGACGATCGGCGGGCCGGTGATCGTCCGCGTCTTCTGCACGTCGTAGTGGGCGTGATCGTTGAAGGCGTCCTTGATCGGATCGAAACCCGTCTCGCGCGCCTCGAGCGCATAGCGCCCGATCACGTCGGCGGCCTCCTGGCGTGCGATGGTGCGCGTGGTCTGCTCGTCCATGTCGGCACCTCCCAGTGCTTCGCGCTCGAGCTGCTTGAAGAACGCGCGGGCCGCCGGGATGTCGATGGGCAGCCCGTAGGTCTCGGTCCACTCCCCCGCGACGTAGCCGAAGATCACCTGAGCGAAGGCGTCGGCGAACGACTCATCGGGGTAGTACTTCCAGCCGCCCGTGGGGCTCGTCGCGACGAGATGCGCGTCCCGCCAGGTGCCCGGGAAGCCGCGCAGTGCCCAGTAGCGCTCGCGGATCTCGTTGTGGCCGTCGACCGTGCCGCGGGCCCGGGCGATCGCGCGCGCGCAGATCGTCATGAAGGCGTGCCCGGCCTCGTGGAAGCCGACGTATGGCGTCTTCTCGACGTTGTACGTGGCCACCAGATCGTCGCGGCCGGCGAAGATCGGGAAGCCGGTGACCGGGTCGATGCCGCGGTACCAGGCGATGCCGAAGGTGTAGTCGCGGGTGTCCTCGTCGATGATGACGTCGTCAGGCAGGATCGGGAACGCGCGCTCGGCGACGCGGTAGTACGGGACGAGCGAAGAGCCGGCGTCGGTGCCGCCCACGACGATCGTCACGTACCGCGCTCCCGCTCGCGCTCCCGCTCGCGCTCCTTCTCGATCTCACGCAGCAGGGCTTCACCCTCGCGAGCGACGGAGAGCGCGACGCCGGGTCGGGACACGACCTCCAGGAGGACCGCCTTGGAGAAGCGCTCCATCGATCGGTCGATGCGATCGAGCCTGCGGTCGAGCCGCCCCATCATCCAGGCCAGCACGCTAGAGAGGATCGCGATAAGCGCGGTGACGATCGCCGTGGGGTCCACGAGCGCGGCACCCTACACGACCGGCGCGCAGCGGTGAAGCCCCGAGCGGGGGTCGCGGTACCAAAACGAGTAGTCCATCGGAATCGGCGCGCGGACGCGCTCACCCATCCAGCCGGCGACGGTCGCGCGGTCTCGCGGGTCGATGAGGTGGAAGGCGAACGCGTGCGGGGACTCGGTCACCGCCACGCGCGGGATGTCGATCGGACGCTGCGAAACGAAGACGATCGGCACGAACCGCGAGCGGCCCTGCCGGGTCGCCTGCGAGAGCGCCGGGCCGATGCGGTTCCCGTCGGCGAGGTCCGCGAGCTCGTGGATGACGATCGCGTGGGAGCCGAGATCGAAGCAACGCGCGACCAGCGGATCGAAGCGCTCGGCGATGCGGTCGAGCTCGTCGCGGCCGGGCCGGTAGATCACGCGGCCAGGGAGTGCCCGGAGCGCGGC
>JBKJQC010001309.1:0-3204 GCA_046593995.1 Polyangiales bacterium | reverse complement strand
GATGACCTCCTCGCGGGTGTAGCCGAACAGCGCGAGCCACTGGTCGCTCACGCTGACGAGCCGGCCGTCGCGATCGATCGAATGGAGCAGCGCCGGCGTCCGCTCGTAGAGCGCTCGGTAGCGATCCTCGCTCGCGCGCAGCGCTGCGCCTGCGAGATCTTCGCGCTCGGTCATGGCCTACCCCGCATCCAGCATCGGGATCGCGAGGGCCGTTGGCAAGACGTGATTTCGAGCCATGAAAGCGCAGCGGTTTTTCCCTACGCCGTGCTCGACGGCTTCAGCGCGCGATCGCCTCTTTCAGCTTCTTCATCTGCCAGTCGATGACCCGCGGCATCATCGCGTGGAAGGCGGCGGGCATGAGCCGCTTGATGCGCCACATCCAGCGTCCGTCCGCGTGCGGCGCGATGTAGAGCTCGTTGCGGTCACAGGCTTCGAGCGCGAGACGCGCGACCCCCTCCGCCTGGATCTTCCCGGCTTCGAGCAAAGCGTTGGTGATGCCACGCATGTCCTCGCTGCCGCGGCCGGAGTTGCCGATGTTGGTCTTGAAGAACGTCGGACAGAGGACGCTCACGCCGACGCCGTGCTTTGCGAGGTCGGCGCGGAGCGTCTCCGAGAGCGACACCACGCCGGACTTCGTCACGTTGTACGGGGCCATCATCGGCGCCGCGAGGAGGCCGGCGGCCGAGGCGACGTTGAGCACGTGTCCGGAGCCCTGACGCTTCATGCGCGGGACGAACGCGTGACAGCCGTAGATCGGCCCCCACAGGTTGATCCCCATGATCCACTCCCAATCGGCGAGCGGGATCTCGCCGATCTCGCCCGTGACCGCGACGCCCGCGTTGTTCACCAGGAGGTCGACGCCGCCGAGCCGCGTGAACGCGACGTCCGCGAGCTTCTCGACCTGATCGATCTTCGCGACGTCGCACTGGACCGCGATGTCCTCTCCCGAGTGAGTGCGCCCGCGCATCAGCGAGACGGTCTCCTCGGCGGCGGCGAGGTTGATGTCGCTGACGACGACGCGGGCGTTGCGCCCTGCGAGCTCGAGACAGAGGGCGCGGCCGAGGCCGCTTCCGCCGCCGGTGACGACGGCACGGGGGCGCGGGGGGAGGGACATGCCGCGCAGTGGACGACGCATCGCGTCGGGAGGTCAAGGGTGACGATACCAAACGTTACCGTGGCAGGATTGGCAGGATCAGTCGCGAGCGCGGACCGAGCGCGATCCGCAGAGCCAAAGCACCTGCGGGCGAGGCGAAGTGGTCGATGTCTGCGGTGGCGAGCGCGAGCCGGACGCGGTGCCCGCGCGCGAAGGCGAACGCCGTCGGGAGGAGCTCGAACGCGAGCCGACGAACGGGCGCTTCGGTCGCGTCGGCGCGGCGATAGGTCACGTCGACGTGCGGCAGGCCGTCGCCCTCGTGGAGGCCCTCGTGGAGGACGGTGCGGTGGATCGTGCGGAGCGAGCCCTCGGTGAGGCAGCGGACGCGCCCGTCGGGGGTGACGTCTTCGAGGTACGCGAACACGGAGGCGTCGGCGAGCGGCGTATCGAGCTCGAGCTCCAGCACCGGATGTCCGGCGATCACGAGATCGTCATCGAGCGGATCGCTCTCGAAGACCAGCTGCCCTTCACGCGCGTCGCGCCAGTCGGCGTGGACGTAGGGCGAGAGCAGCGTCTCCCAGCGCGTGCGTCGCCCGGTGCCGGTCTTCGTCGGCGGTTGGACCGCGACGCCCTTTACTGGGGCCGGCGCCGACGCGAGGCGATGCCCCGGTGCGAGGTACCACGCGCGCGGCTTCGCTTCGGGCGGCGGCCACGTCGAAGCAGAGCGCCACTCTCCGCGCCCCATCAGCCAGTAGCGCACACGCGGCGCAGCGGTCGTCGGCTCGCCGCGGAGGTGCCGATCGAAGAAGCGCAGGAGCTCCGTGCCGTGATCGAACGCGGTCTCGCGCGCTGGGGCGTCGGGGTCGAGATCGAGGAGACCGCCGTGGACCCAGGGTCCGATGAGGAGCTGGTTCCGCTGATCGCGCAGCGTGCGGTGCCGAGTCACCGCGGCGTTCGCGTAGCCGCCGTCGTACCAGCCGCTGTAGGAGAAGACCGCCGCACCCGCGCCCCCGTCGCTCGCATGCGAGAGGCGATCGACGTACGTCGAGGGGCTGAAGTAGTCGGGAGTGAACCCGGGGATCGTCGCGCTCTTCGGCACGTCGTCGCGGAACGTCATCTCCATCGCGCCGTGATGGACGTTGTAGTTCTTCGCATGCGAGGCGATGGCCCGCTCGAGCATCACGGAGCGCGGATCGTCGTCGACGGGTGCGACGCCGGCGAGCGCCGGTCCGAGCAGGGCGCGCGCGATCCGATCGAACGCGGCATGCCCGACCATCGAGGCAATTCGTGGATCGGCGGTGCCTCCTTCGGTGCGGAGGCGAAGCACCGTGGCGACGAACTCCTCCGGCCGGTTGCGATCGAGGGCTGCGTTCGCGCGTCCCCAGTTCTCGGTGAACCAGAAGAGGTGGTTGCCGCCGGGGAACGCGACGTCGGCGTACACGTCGAAGAGCGAGAAGCGCGGGGCGACGGCCTTCACCGCCGGGTGCTGGTTCCACTGCAGCATCTCGGCCGCCGTGCCGTCGTAGGAGACGCCGGTCGCGCCCACGAGCCCGTTCGACCACGGCTGGCGCGTGATCCAGTCGACGACCTCGGCGCCGTCCTTGACCTCGCCGTCGATCCACCACGGGCAGGGACGCTCGCCGAAGGAGGCCCCCGAGCCGCGCGCGTCGACGTCGACCCACGCGTATCCGTGCTCGAGGAACCGACGTCGCACGGGGGCATCGGTCGGGGCGAGAAAGGCGTCGGGGATCCGATCGCGCAAGGGGGACGCGAAGCGGAAGCGGCGGAAGTAGCGCGTCGTGCGCACGATCGTCGGCACGCGCGTGCTCGAGGTCGAGAACGCGCCGCGCGGCAGCGTGACGTCGATCGCGATGCGCGTGCCGTCGCGCATGACGAGATAGCGAGACCTCCGCTCGAACGCCACGTCGCCGAAGAAGACGCGCGGATGCTTCGCCAGGTACTCGGCGTGGCTCGGCTCGGCGTCGCGGGAGCGCGCGGTCATCGAAACCGTCGTATCATGCGGGCCTACCCCGCCGGTGAGACGTCCCACTTCTCGGCCGCGCCGCCCAACCAGCTGAGCGCGCGGTGGCGCTCGACGGCGATCGACCGCA
>JBKJQC010001222.1:0-2691 GCA_046593995.1 Polyangiales bacterium | reverse complement strand
GTTCTGCACGAACGAAACGCCCCCGTCAAACCCGCGCGCGCTCGGCACGAGCTTTTTCGCAGCTCGCAGAAGCCGAACCCGGCCGGGAAACTGGCCTCGCCGCGCCGGATCAGGGTATGGACGGGCCATGAAGAAGTTGGGTCTGACGCTCCTCTTCCCCGTCGCGCTGGCGGCGGGCCTTCTGAGTGGAGAAGCCGGCGCAAAGGCGCCCGAGCTCCAGGTCACCCAGACGTCGGACACCGGCTCGATGCCGAAGGCCGTCGTCGTGAGCCCCGACGGCAAGAACCTCGTCGTCACCAACTTCGGCTTCTGGAAGACGAAGAACGTGTACTGGTACGACCCGGCGACGCTGAAGAAGATCGGCCAGACCGACTTCGACGACAAGGACGGCAACGCGGTCGAGGCCGTGTTCTCCCCGGACTCGAAGACGCTCTACGTCTCGAACTTCAACGGCAACAACGTGAAGATCGTCGACGTCGCCACGCGCAAGGTGACGAAGACGGTCGACGTCGGCCTCCGTCCCAAGATCACGATCCTGTCGAAGGACGGCACCAAGATGATGGTGGCGAACTGGGACAGCTACAGCGCGACGATCTACGACACGAGCAATTTCAAGCAGCTCTACAAGCTCCAGGCGAACGAGCACCCGCGGGGCATCGCGCTCACCAACGCCGGCAAGGCATACATCGCCGGCTTCGAGGGGGACGAGCTCGACATCTACGACGGCGAGGGCCTCGCGAACCACAAGAAGGTCAAGGCCTGCAAGCACGTGCGTCACATGACGCTCTCGCCCGACGAGAAGACGCTCTACCTCTCCTGCTACTACCTCGGGCAGCTCGGCACCTGGGACGTGGCGACCGACAAGATGAAGAAGCTGACGCAGATCGGCCAGGAGCCGAAGTCGTCGGCCGTCTCGACCGACGGGCGATGGGTCTTCGTCGCCAACTTCGGCGCGCCTGACAACGGCAGCATCAGCGTCGTCGACACCACGGACTGGACACAGCGCTTCGTGAAGGTGCCGAAGATGGATCAAGGGTGTGGGCTCGCGCTCTCGCCTGATCAGAAGACCGTGTGGGTCACGGGCTGGAGCTCGCGCACGGTGCACGCGATCGACGTCTCGCCCCTCGGCGTGAAGTCGACCCCCGCGACGACTGCCGCCGTCGACTCCCCCGCGAGCTCGGTCATCCCGGCGATCAGCAAGACCGAGACGAAGCCGCAGGCGCTCTGAGCGCTCTGAGACTGTGGCCGTCAAGCGCATCTCGCTCGGTCGACTGAGCGCGCTACCGCACGATCGGGCGAAGCTCGTGATCGGCGCGGACGGCCGTCGCTACGCGTGCGTGCGGAGGCCGCGGCGGCACGACGTGGACGATGGGGTCGACGTGCTCGACGATCGCTGTCCGCACGAGGGGCACCCGCTCTCGATGGGGCTCGTGCGCGAAGGCATCCTCACGTGTCCGTGGCACAACTGGAAGTTCGACCTCGCGAGCGGCGGGTGCACGTTCGGCGGGGAGGGCGTCCGGCGCTACGAAGCGGAGGTGTGGAACGACGAGGTGTTCGTCGATCCGGCGCTCGACCTGCCGAGCGCCGAGCAGCGCTTCGCGGGTGAGCTCTCGCAGGCCCTCCGCGAAGGGAACGTCGACGCGGCTGTGCGGGTCGCGCTCCGTTGCGCGCGGATCCGCGACGTGGAGACGGTGGTGGAGCTCGTCGTCCGTCAGCTCGCCGCCACGGGTCCGCACGGCTACGGCGACGCAATCGCGGCAATCGTCGCCGTCGCGAGCATCGATTGTCTCGACGAGGCCGAGCGGTTCGCGGTGATCGCGAGCGTCGCCACCGAGGAGCTCCGCGGTCACAGAGAGCGCACGTGGCCGGCCCCGATCGCGTCGACGCTCGACGAGCCGGAGTCGTTCCTCGCCGACCTGGTCGAGGAGCGACGGGACGACGCCGTGGGGCGAGTGCTCGGGCTCCTCGCGACCGAAGCGGCGCTGACGATCGCGCGCCGTTGGATACTGCCATTCCTGTCATCGAAGGTGTGGAACCGCGGCGACGAGGTGGTTCGGTTCGCCGCAGTGACATCGTTCCCGCTCGCGCTCCCGTCTGCGCTCCCGTCTGCGGTCGAGTCGCTCGCCTGGGCGACCGCCGACAGCGACCTGCCGCCGTGGCGCGCGACGCGGAACGCGCTCCTCGCGGCGCCTGCGATCGACGCCGGCAGCGGCCCCGCTCCGTACGGGCTCACCGAGGCGCTCCTCGGCCGCGAGCGCGAGGCCGTGCTCGCGACGATGACCGCGCTCCAAGGTGGAGCCTCGCCCCGCGCGGTGCTCGCGTGCATCGCACGGGCAGGCGTCGAGCGGCTCGCGCGCTACGACGTCGCTTGGTCGACGCGGATCGGCTCGACCGCGACGGCGCTCGACGCCGCGCGTCCGTTCGTGTTCGCGCGCGCGGTTGCGTCGCTCGTCGCGCACGGCGTCACGACGCCTTCGCAAGAACTCGCGCTCGCGGTGCAGGGCGCCGCGCTCTGCGGCAAGCTCTCGCTGCGCGACGGTCCCGCCCGGGAAGGCGGCGAGGCGGTTTCGACCATCGTCCGACGCGAGCTCCTGCGGGGAGACCGCGGGCTCGCGCGACGAGCCATCGTGCTCGCCGCGCTCGATGCCCACGGCCGGGAGCACGAGGACGATCTACCGCGCGTCCTCGGCG
>JBKJQC010001205.1:0-8400 GCA_046593995.1 Polyangiales bacterium | reverse complement strand
ACGGAGCGGCGCGAGCGCGCGGCCCATCGCGAGGTGCCGCTTCGGATCGAGGCCCTCCTCGAGCGACAGCTGGATCGTCGGGACCTCGGCGTCGGGGTAGGTCAGCTTGAAGGGGATGAAGGTGCCGACGATCCAGCTGTCGCTCGAGGAGGGCCTCGATCCAGCTGTCGCTCGAGGAGGGCCTCGATCCGAAGCGGCACCTCGCGATGGGCCGCGCGCTCGCGCCGCTCCGTGACGAGGGCGTGTTCATCCTCGCGAGCGGCATGTCGTTCCACAACATGCGCGGCTTCCGCGATCCGAGCGCGCGCCCCCTCGCCGAGAAGTTCGACGGCTGGCTCCGCGAGACCATGGAGCTCGACCCCGAGGCCCGCGACGCGCGCCTGGCGAAGTGGACGGACGCCCCCGCCGCACGACAGATCCACCCGCGCGAGGAGCACCTGCTCCCGCTGATGGTCGCCGCCGGCGCCGCCGGAAACGACCGCGGAAAAACGGCGTACAGCGCGCCCGTGATGGGCGTGCGCGTCTCGGCCTATCACTTCGGTTGAACGTCTAGCGGCGTCCGCGCTCGTGGCTTCGCGGCGACGTGGTCGACCACGTGTGGTTGCAGACTGTGCACCGGTAGAGGGTCGTCTCCGTCCAGTGCTGCGTGGTGCGCGTTCCCAGCCCGGCGAACGACCTCGGATCGTGGGCGCGGGTCTCGTGTACGTCGCCCTGGTGGGTCCCGCTCTTCTTTCCCTTCCACTTCCGACAGCTCGGACAGCGGCGCAGGAAGATCGCGCGGACGACGTTGTACGTGATCAGCACGAACACGAAGAGGAAGGCCGGGAAGCTCGACCAGTCCTTGTTCATGCGAAGTACGTATCACGCGTCGCTTGCGCGGCGTCGGTGGACCTTTGCGCCCTCCCGACCGTGGAGGTCGGCTCAGATGGCGACGCGGTTCGTCCGCACGGCGACCGGCGTGATCTTGTGCTCGGTGATCGGTGAGAACTGCTCGGTGTCCGGGTCGAAGGCGAAGACCTCACCGGTCTCGATCTTGTAGACCCAGCCGTGGATCTTGAGCGCGCCCTTCGCGACGCGCGCGGCGACCGCGGGGTGCGTGCGGAGGTTCTCGATCTGCACGAGGACGTTCTCCTCCACGGTGACGACCGCCCGCTCCTCGGGCGTGAGATCGGGGTAGTTCTCCTGGATGATCCGCCGCGTCGCCTCGGCGTACTCGAGCCACTCGCGTACGGCGGGCATGTCCTTCACCGAGTCGGGATCGTGCAGCGCCGCACACGCGCCGCACATGCTGTGGCCGCAGACGATGACGTCCTTCACGCCCAGGCCGGCGACGGCGTACTCGATCGTCGCGGCCTCGGCGCCATTGGTGCGGCCGTACGGCGGGATGATGTTGCCTGCGTTGCGCAGGATGAAGAGATCGCCGGGACCCGTCATCGTCAGGAGGTTCGGGTTCACGCGCGAGTCCGAGCACGTGATGAAGAGCGTCTCGGGCTCTTGCCCCTTGGCGAGGCGTGCGAACAACTCGCGCTCGTTCGTGAAGACGTCCCTCTGGAAACGATGAATCCCCTGCACCAGCTTCTTCATGGAGCGCCCAGAGTTCGGGATCGCGTCCGAGCCGTCGAGATCGACAGGTGATCAGCGTCGCTCGATCCAGACGGTGTCGGCGCGTCCCGACTCCGTTCGCGTAGAAGCGTGCGTCCGCCACGACCTCGTCGGTTCTGCCGCGCGGCGCGTGGGCGGCACCCCGGGGCAAGCGAGATGAGGGAGAAAGGGGGGGGCGCCGACGCACTGCGCAAAAAATCTGCCTACATCGGCACCAAACCGTTTGCGTCCGGACCGACTTGGCGCAAAGTGCGGGGATGAAGACGCGGTGGCTTGGGGTCCTGGCGCTTGCCGCCATGACCAACGCTTGTGCAGAGGCGACTGAGGAATACCCGGCGTGTGAGTTCTGCGGCGCCGAGGCCGGCGCCGACAGCGGTGCGTCGGTCGACGCGCTGATCGATTCGCCCGGCGACGACACGACGACGGGCGACGACACGAGCGTCGTCGTGATGGACACCGGCGCCGCCGACAGCGCGAAGACCGACGCGACCGACGCGAAGAGCGACGCGGTCGACGGCGCGCTCGACTCCGCGCTCGACACCGGCGTCGGCGTCGACGCGATGGACTCCTCCACGCCCGACACGCTCGTCGCCGACACCGGCACGGTGGCCACCGACACGGGACCGTTCGACGTCGGGAGCGACACGCGGGACTCCGCGCCGCTCGACACCGGACCGTTCGATACGGGGCGGCTCGACACCGGCACCGTCGCGCAGGACACGGGTCCGTTCGACACCGGCTCCGCGACCGACACCAACACCTGCGCGGTGAACACCACCGCCTCGTGCGGCACGTGCGGCCGCGCGTGCAGCTCGACCAACGTGCAGACGCTCGACTGCAATGCCGGCGAGTGCTGGTCGACCTGTCAGGCGGGGTTCTCGAACTGCGGACGCCCCGTCGCGCCCGCACCGGACGATGGCTGCGAGTGCGAAGGCACGACGTGCTGCGGGAACGCTTGCGCGACGAAGCACAGCAACGGTCTCGGCGACAGCTACTTCGACTGTGGCGCGCTCGGCACGCCGGGTCTCGCCACGACTTACACGCAAGCCATGGCTACGGCGGCCGCGACCGCGTGGACTCCGTCCGGTACCGTCGCGGGTCCGGGCCAGTGCGGGAACGGAGGCTCCGCTTCTATCTGCATGAGCAAGACCACCGGCGATTCCTGCGCCGTCTGGTGCTACACGAAGGCGCTCGCCGGACGCGTTCGACTCACGACCGGTTCGACCGCGTGTGCCTGTCCGACGACGTCGGATCCGACCTGGAACTGAGCGCGCCGTGGCTCGCTCGCGATCTCGCGATCGCGAGCGTCGCTCACTTCTTGAACGAGCGAACCTTCGAGACGAGCCCCTTCACCGTGTCGGGCTTGTCCGCGAGGTCCGGGTTCGGGGGCATGAGGGCGCTCTTGCCGACGGCGGTGCCGCCCTTGACGATGATCTTCTCGAGATCCTCGTCCTTCACCTGCGCCTGCCACGCCGAGTCGGTGTAGTCGCGCGGCTTCGGGTTGAGCGCAGCGGCTGCGGGCCCGGAGCCCTTTCCGTCGGCGCCGTGACAGGTCACGCAGCGCTGCTGGAAGATGTCCTCCGCCTCCTTCGTGATCGGTGCGGCGGTGCTGGCGGTGTCATCCTTCTTCGAGCAGCCTGCGCCGCTCGTGAGGGCTGCGGTCATGAACAACGAGACGAGAACGCGACCGGTCGAGATCATGCCCTCTCCATAGGGGTCGCGTGCACCGCGCGTCGAGCGTGATCGTCGCGCTGCGGTCAGGCAAAGGCGCGGGCGAATGCGAGCATGAACGCGACGATGGTCAGGGCCGCGAGCAAGGCGACGAGCCGGCGCCCGTCCGTACGGCGCGGCGCGCGGACGAGTCCTTCGGCGGAGGGGGACGTGGGACGCGGCGCCTCGACGAGGGTCGACGGGGCGTTGATGATCGTCACCGGCGGCAGGTAGGCGGCCATGCCGTGCACGCTCGCCAGCCAGAAGGGCGCCGGCGCAGTGGGGCGCTGATCGTTCTCCGGATCGATCTCCTGCGAGGCGAAGGCGGCCCAGGGAATGGAGTCGACGCGCACCGTCCCCTCCGAAGCACCGGACGGACGCGTGAGCTCGAGGAGCGCGGAAGGGGGGCGCAGTCGTTGCGTCGTCTCGACGTCGGCCGGGCGGGATCGGCGGAAGGCCATGCGCGCCTGCATCGCAAGATCGCCGCCATCGAAACGGCAGCAGTCCGGGCGCGACTGAGGCCAGATGCTCCGCTCGCGCCGACACCCGTACGCTCGAATTCAGATACCGACTTCGCTCGTGCGTCGCTCCCTTGCTCCCTTGCTCACGCTCAGTGCGTTCGCGGCCTGCACGCCCGTCGCGACCACGTACGGCCCGCAGACACCGCCATCGCCCGAGGCGCTGCCGCTCTCCGCGAGCGTCGTGATCAAGACACCGTGCGAGCAGGGTCGTGAGCTGCGCGCGACGATCCCGGCGTTGCTCGCCCAGGGTCGACTCGATCGCACCATCCGCACCCTCGGGCGTGCAGACCTCCTCTGCCCCGCGGAAGCACCGTCGACGTGGGGCGCGCTGGTCGTGACGTTGGCCGAGGTCGGTCGCAACGAGGAGGCGCGTGCGCTCGCGGACCGCATCGACAAGCTGCCGGACGCGCCTGCCGAAGCGAAGCATGGCGCGAAGATGGCGCGCGCACGCGTCGCCGGGATCAAGCTCACGCCGGACACGCTGGCCGCTCGCGAGGAGGCGCGCACGCTCGCGCTCGAGGCCCAGGCCGCCGCGACGAAGGGGGATCACGTCGTCGCGAAGAGCCGCTGGCTGTCCGCGTACAACGCGCATCGACCGAACGGACCGGCGCTGCTCGGTGCGGCCCTCGCGAGCCGCGCGCTCGGCGATCTCGCCGACGCACAGAAGCTCATCGACCGCGCGATCGTCGACTACGAACGGGGGCACGGCCAGCGGCTCGAGCTCGAGGTGCCGAACGGCTTCGGCGGGTTCGTGACCGGTGTCTCGTGGGGAGCCTCCGGGCGCCTCGTCGCGGTGGCCCACCGCTCGATGGTGTCGATCATCGACGCGGTGACGCTCAAGGAGCGCGTGCGGCTCCGCGGACATCTGCAGACGATCACGGCGACCGCGTTCTCACCCGATGGTCGCAGCGTCGTGACCGCCTCGCGCGACGAGACGGCGCGCGTCTGGGACGTGGTGACCGGCCGCGAGCTCCGCCGGCTCGAGGGGCACACCGGCGACGTGAACGCCGTCGTCTACGATCGCGCCGGCACGACCATCGCGACTGCATCGCGCGATCGGACGGTGAGGCTGTGGGACGCTGCGACCGGCGCTCTGCGTGCGACGCTCGCGGGACACGACGCGGCGGTGACGTCGGTGTCGTTCGCGGTGAGCGGCAAGTACCTCGCCTCCGCGTCCGACGACAGCACGGCGATCGTGTGGGACGTGACCTCGGGGAAGCCTACGGCGAAGCTCACCGGTGCGACCGCGCCACTCCGCGCGGTGGCGTTCGGCGCGACGGTCGCTGCGGGCGGCGACGACGGCGCGATCCGGCTGTTCGATCCGACGACCGGCGCGCTCGTGCGGCAGCTCGAGGGGCACGTGAGCAGCATCACCGCGCTGTCGTACTCCCCGGACGGCAAGACGCTCGCATCGGCGTCGCTCGACGCGTCGGTGAAGATCTTCGATCCCGCGCAGCCGAAGGCGATCCGCACGCTCGAAGGGCACGCCGTGATGGCGCTCTCGCTCGCGTGGTCGCAAGACGGCAAGCGACTCGCGACGGGTGCGTTCAACACCGTGCACATGTGGGACTCGAACAACTACGCCGAGACCGCGCGGCTCGAGGGGCACGCGGATCCGGTGACCGCGCTCGCGTTCTCGGCCGACACGGCAATGCTCGCCGTTGGGTCGTCCGATCGCAGTATCCGCCTCTGGAGCTCGGGTGGCGCTGTGCGCCGCCTCGATGGCCACACCGGGACGGTCACGGGGCTCGCGTTCTCGCCGCAGGGAGGGATGCTCGCCTCGGGCGGGCTCGACGGCACGGTGCGACGATGGGCCCTCCTCACGATGGCGCCGCTCGTACCGGTCGAGGGCGCAGGGAGCGTGCAGGCCGTCGCGTGGTCGCCCGACGGCGGCACGATCGCGTGGGCCGCGCCCGATGCCTCGGTGCGCTTCTTCGACAACTGGGTGCAGAAGCCGCGGCCGAGCGAGCCGGGGCCGGGCGCCTACGGCCTCGCGTTCTCTCCCGACAGCAAGCGCGTGGTGTTCGGCGCGATCGGCAAGGTCGCGATCGTGCGCGACGCGGTCTCGGGCAAGGACATCGCGCAGCTCGCCGGCCACGTCGGCTCGGTCAACGCAGTCTCGTGGTCCGCGGACGGCGCGCTGATCGCGACGGGCTCTTCAGACAAAAGCATTCGCTTGTGGGACGCGACGACGTTCGCTCCGCGCGCGACGCTGCCGGTCGACTCCGCGGTGCAGTCGGTCGTCTTCCGACCTGGTGGGGGTACGGGCATCGGGCTCGCGGCCGGTCTCTTCGACGGGTCGGTGCGGCTCTTCACGGTCGCCACCGGCAAGGAGGTGATGAAGCTCGCGGGACACACCGAGGTCGTCCTCAGTCTCGCGACCAGCGGAGACGGCCGCTGGCTCGCGAGCGGCGCGCGCGACGGAACGACGAACGTCTACTCGCTCCCCGATGCGCAGCTGCGGCTGTCGCTGCGCGGCGTATCGGGGCGCGACGCGGCCTACGCCTTTGCGCCGACCGGCGAGATCGAGATGTTCGGCGAGGCGCGCGACTTCCCGATCTGCCGTGTCGGAGCGGTGAGCGTACCGTTCGAGCTCTGCGAGGAGCGGTTCGTCGAGCCGGGACTGCTCGGTCGAACGCTCCTCTAGAGTCTCACTGGCAGAAGCCGATGCCGTTCGACTGGATGGTGCAGTTGCCGTTCACGGGCGCGCAATCACTCGCGACGGTACACAGCTTCCGCTGATTGCCGGCGCACGCCGTGACGGCGCAGGTCGCGCTCGCCTTGTTCGTGGTGGTGCTGGTGCTGTCGAGGCAGCAAGTCTGCAACGCGGTGCAGTCCGCCTTCGTCGTGCAGGAGAGCTCGCCGCCCGCGCACGCGCCGCCCGTGGCGACGCACGACAGCGTGGTCGCGGTCACGCAGCAGAACTGCGTCGAGGGGTTGCAGAACGTCGACCCGCACTTGACCGTGGCGCCCGCGGTGTCGGCCGTGCCGGTGTCGCGCCCGGTATCCGTCGGGGCCGTCCCCGTGTCGTTCGCGGTGGTGTCGTTCCCGCCGTCGATGAGCGCGGTGTCGAGCGGGAGCGCCGAATCGGCGAGATTGCCGTCGCCGGGTGCATCGGACGCGGTGCCGTCCGTCCTCGCATCGGTCCTCGGGGCGTCCGCCCTACCGGTGTCGACTGGGGTGGTTCCGGTGTCGTCGGCAGTGCCCGTGTCGGTCGTTCCGGTATCGGTCGTGACCGAGGTGTCGGCCGACGTCTCTTCGCCACCGACGTCCTCGTCGACGACCTCGGCAACGGAGCCGTCGTCACTGCAGCCGACGACGAGGAAACAGGAGAGAACTGCAAAGCGAACGTTACGCATCATGCCCGAAGCGTACGGTGCAAACTGCGACGGGCCAAGGAAGCGGTCACCGTACGTGTAGGAACTTCTCCCAGACGGCGAGCAACACTTCGAAAGTTATCAAACCGATGACGGTCAGCTCGAGCACTTCGCTGCGGCGATGCTGAGCGAGCTCGACGACGATTTCGAGGTTGTCCTGGATGAGCGCCATCTTGTGCTCGATGGTGCGATAGCGATCCTCGATCTCGAAGACGGCGCGCATCGCGCGATAGATCCGGTCGTAGATCTCCTGCTCCCAGGTGAGCTCCGGCGCGTCGAGCAGCGACAGCGTCATCGCGATCTGATTGCGCGTCGCGAGGTTCGTCCCCACGAATTTCGCGAGCTCTCGCTGCGAACGACGGAGGCGTCCGGTCGCCGCGAGCGTCGTCGCGAAGTCCGCGACGCGCGCGTACATCGCGCGCACGTCTTCCTCGTAGTAATCCATGGCCACCGACTGCGCGAGCACGAGCGAGAGCAGCTCGGCGAGCGGCGGCTCGAGACGCGGCAGCACCGCACGGTCGAACCGGATCGTAGCCTCGGCGTCGTCGCGTAGCTCGATCAGGTAGTCCTCGAGGAGCGGCTTGTGCGGCTCCGGCGGCACCGACGCGAGCAGCCGCTCCATGAACGACTCGCGCTCTTCCTTGGCGCAGTCGAAGAAGACCACCGCGCCGAAGTCGTGGACGACGATGATGCGACTGCCGTCGTGGACCGACGTGGCCATCGTCTTCGTGATGCGATGCTTCGCTTCGCTCTGACGGGTGGTCCACCCGAAGAGCGTGGCGACGTCCTTCGGACGGAGCGTCGCAGCGATGCCATACGCATGGACGGGGACGACGCGCACGGGACCGACGAGGAGAGCACCGCCCGCTCTGCGTGTCAGTCGCGCTGCTTCGACCGGCCGCGTTCCTCGTCGTCCACGTCGTACGCGCACCCGAGGAAGTGCACGAGGACGGCGAGGACGAGAGGAAACACTGCCCGGGCTGGCGCTCGGGAACGCGTCGCGACTACGATTTCGAAAGGCACGGTCCGGCTGACAGCAAGCGGTCTGCCAACGCTTCGACCCAATGGCGTGGCCGCGTCGAGGACGCGACGCCGCGCCTCGACGAGGATCAGACAGTCGAATGGTTTCCCCTCGAGCGCCCGCGACGTGTGTGGACTGCGGCGCAGTCCCCGCGGCGAACGTCGAGGTC